>JAAXUL010000172.1 GCA_013336035.1 Chloroflexales bacterium | reverse complement strand
TGCGATCATCGGTGACGACTGCAGCTTTGGCCCCGAGAACCGACTGGAGCGCGGCATCCGCATCTGGCCCGGCACGGTGCTGGGCGAGAAGGCCATTTCGTTCTAGCGAACGGGCCCTCACCCCAACCCTCTCTCTCGCATTGCGGGAGCGGGAGCGTCGCGCCAGCGGTGGGGGTGAGGGCCTTACTTCTTCCCCATAGCCTGGTCAATCTTATCGCTCAGGCGCTGCTCGGCCTCGGCGAGGTTGCGCGCGGCGGCCACCGAGCCCGCGCGCGCGGCCCTGCGCGTGGACGAGCGGGCCAGCAGGCCCCTGGCCAGGCGCGCCAGGATGAGCGCCCCCGTCGCCCCCACCATCCCCAGGACAAACCAGGGCAGCCAGGCCACCAGCAGGCTCCCGAGGTACGATGCGGCCACCAGATCGGCCGCCGCCCCCCTGTCCCAGGCCTCCAGGGCGTAGCTTAGCAGGTAGCCGGCCAGCAGCGCGCCGTTCAGGGCCCCGAGCAGCGCCCCGACCAGGCGGTCGACGAGGCCTGGGCCAGCGGCGCTCGCGCCTGGGCGCGGCAGCAGCGTCCCGCTGCCATAGCCCACGACTGCCGCGGCCAGCAGGAAGACGGTGGCGACGACGGCGAAGGTGGGCGCGGCCGGCAGCTCGGGCCGCAGGACCTCGCGCACCCAGATCGCCAGCGGCTCATACCACAGGTCGATCAGGACGGCGGCCAGCAGGGTGCCTGCCAGCGCGACCAGGCCCAGGCGCACGCCGAGGGCCACGCCGAGGGCCAGTGTTAGCCCTATCCCAAGCGCGAGTACCACTGTCAGCACCATGCCCCCTCCTTACGCTGATCAGATGACACAGGGATGCCCGCGTAGTGATTCTAGCATGGCGCCGGTCAGGGCTCATAAGCGGGACAACAAGCGCCACAAAAAGGAAAACATGCTATAATGGCGCCCGTGCTCACCGACGCGCCGCAGAACGCGACCGCCGCACCGTGGCGCCAGGCGCCCGCATGCGGGAGCCAGCGGTGCTCGCGCACGGTGTAATCGCGAATGGGAAGGAGGCTCGACTCATGGTGCGTATCGCTATCAATGGCTTCGGCCGGATTGGTCGGCAGAGCTTCAAGGCGATGCTCGAGTATCATCCCGACGAGTTCGAGATTGTCGCAATCAATGACCTGACCGACAATGAGACACTCGCTCACCTGCTGCGCTACGACTCCACCTACGGCCCCTTCGACGGCGACGTGTCGGTTACCGAGGACAAGATCACGGTCGACTACGACGATGCTCACTATGAGATCGCCGCGCTCGCCGAGCGTGATCCGACCAAGCTGCCCTGGGCCCAGCTGGGCGTCGACATCGTCATCGAGTCGACGGGCCGCTTCACCGAGGCCGAGAAGGCCAAAGCTCACATCCAGGCTGGTGCCAAGAAGGTGGTCATCACCGCCCCTGCCAAGGGCGAGGATATCACGATCTGCCTCGGGGTCAACGAGACATCCTACGACCACGAGAAGCACACCATCATCTCGAACGCGTCGTGCACCACCAACTGTCTGGCGCCTGTGGCCAAGGTGCTTAACGACAAGTTCGGCATCCAGCGCGGCCTGATGACCACCATCCACGCCTACACGATGGACCAGAACCTTCAGGACAACGTCCACAAGGATCTGCGCCGTGCCCGCGCCGCGGCGATCAACATGGTGCCCACCACCACCGGCGCCGCCAAGGCCGTGGCCCTGGTCATCCCTGAGCTCAAGGGCAAGTTCCACGGCTACGCCGTGCGCGTGCCCACCCCCACCGTCTCGATGGTCGACTTCGCGGTGCTCTTCAACCGCCCGACCAGCGTCGAGGAGATCAACAACGCCTTCCGCGAGGCCGCCGAGAGTGAGGAGCTCGAGGGCATCCTTGGCATCAGCGAGGGCGAGTTGGTCAGCAGTGACTTCATCGGCACGACCTTCAGCAGCGTTGTCGACCTGCCACTGACCCACAACATGGGCGATGATTTCTTCAAGATCATCTCCTGGTACGACAACGAGTGGGGCTACTCGGTGCGTATCGCCGACCTGACCGCCTACCTGGCCGACCACTTCGAGTAAAGTCCGCTGTGCGGCCCGCACCCACCTGGTGCGGGCCTGGCAGGGCGTGGCCCTGTCGGACCAGAGCCGAGCAAGCGAGGGGGCAGGACATGGGCAATGCGCCCGGGTCCTGCCCCCTCGCTTTCGCATGCGGGGCGCCGCTACGGCAGCGGCATTATCACCAGGCTCGGGGCGGGGTAGCCAAAGGCCTCAGCCAAAGGGGCGGCCCGCTCCATCAGGACGAGCTCGGCGGCACAGTGGGGGCAGAGGCCTAGGTGATGGGTGACTGCGGCCCGCTGGTATGGGTCGAGAAATCCCTGGCAGTAGTCCACCAGGATATCGCTCGCCGGGCAGTAGAGCCGGTACAGGCGCAGACGCAGACGAGCCTGAAAGGCGCGGATCTCCGCAACGCGGGAGGCGCAGCTAGGGCAGGACCGCAGGTGGGCCAGGGTTGCCTCATCGGCTTCGCCATCGGCCGCCGCCATCAGCGCATTGTCGCCGGGCGGGGTGGCGCAGCCGTCCTGCAAGCGCTCCTCAATGCTCATAAGCGTGGGCTCCTGGCGTTCCAGCCGGGGCATCTCACCCCGACTCGCATAGTAAGAAACGCAGAGTTAACCAAAATTTACAGAAGTCATACCTGAGAGCCCGCGCCGCCCCTTGGCTTGCCAGAGCGCGCTTCCGGCCAGGGTGCTCTCGCGGTTCCTCGTAGATCCTATGCCCGATAGTAAATCCATCATAGCATATCTTGCCACGTATGAGAATCAAACAGGCGCCCCGTCGGGGCGCCTGCGTGCGCTGAGGGGTGTCTGTATTGCTCAGGAGGTGACTAGCTGGCGCAGCTGCTGGTTGCGGCTGAGGCGGCCGAGGACGTTGCGCTTGACATTGTAGACATCATTGACGCTACTGAAGAGCTCGCTGCGCTTGGCGTAGATCGCGCGCGGCGTGAGCCCGAGCACGAATGAGCAGTACACCACCACGCGCTCGACCTCGCCGTTGAGCTGCTCGTTGATGAAGCGCCAGAACTCCTCGCGGTCAACCCGGCTCACGGCCTCCTCATCGGGCGAGGACTGCGGGCCGTGATTGGGGCTGATCATCTCCTCGGGGAGCATCTCGGACCACGACTGGGCCCTGACGCTGTCGATGACCACGCTGGTGGCGCAGAGCTGCAAGTACTGCAGCAGAGAGGCCAGCGAGGGGAAGGAGGCGAAGCGCTCGGGGCTGATCGCGCGCCAGAACTTGGTGAAGGCGCCGACGACGAAATACTCGCTACTCTCGCCGCTGCTGCTGAAGGCGCCGCTGCGCCGGATCCAGCCCTCGACGAGGCCGCTGTAGTGCTGGTAGAGCTGCTCCCACGCGAGCTCGTCGCGCTCGACAAGGGCGCGGCGGAATAGCTCGTAGCTGTAGCAGGTATCGTGCTGCTGGCCGCGGTAGAAGCGCTCGCTCTCGGCGGCGCAGCGGCGGACCAGGGTGGTCAAGTCCATCTGGGCTAGGGTGGCCTCGCCGGCGGCGAGCTCGGCCTCGCGACCCACACGGGGGCGAAGGGCTGCGCCAGGGACGATACCCTGAGCATTGCGGGGGAGCGTGTCGATCGGCTGGGTGATCATGGCCTCCTCAACTCTCTCGCTGCGCGTGAGGCCACCGTCACGGGGACCTTCCACGGCTCAGGCTGCGGGCTGAACAGCTTGGGTAGCGCCTGGGCGCCGCCTTAACTTCAGGCTGATTGTAGGCCGTTGGCCTGGCCGTGAGAAGGTCGTGCGATGATCAAACAATTACAAACAAGGTTACGCCGTCATATCGTAGGGTTCCGGGCTAAACGGGCGAGGCTCGGGCCCGTCGTCAGGCGACGACAGTAGCCCGATCAGGTCGAGGAGCGAGCCGATGCGACCGCCCGGCGCGAGGCCGGGGCGTGAGCGGTCGATCTGATAGGCTTGCATCCCTATTGAACGGGCCGCGGTGACATTTTCGGCCAGGTCATCCACGAAGCAGCACAGCGCTGGCGGCAGCCCAAGGGCGTCAGCGGCGGCGTGAAAGGCCCGCGGGTCAGGCTTGGCGTAGCCGATCATGCCCGCGTTGAGTATTGTTGCGAACGCTGCTGGGTCGAGGCCTGCGTGGGCCAGGGTCTGCGCGACCCCGGGCAGCTCGAAGTTGGTGAGCACGGCCAGACCCAGCCCGGCGTTGCGCAGGGCCGCCACGGCCGGCGGCGCGTCGGGATAGGCGCTGAACATAGTCGGGTACTGCTCGCCCATCTCGACGGCCAGGGCAACCGCCAGGGTGCTGTCGAAACCATGATCAGCGCTGAAGGCCAGGCAGAAGCGCTCCCAGAAGGCCTGCTCGTCGCCCGCGGTGCGGGGCCACGGGCCTGGCCAGCGCTCCCAGGCGCCCTGAAGGGCCGCCAGGCTGAGGCCGGGCGTCATCGCGGCGAGACGCGCGTGGAGGCGCGCCACGTCGGAAGGGGCGACGTAGGTGAGGGTCAGGTCACGATCAAAGATGACGGCCCGAGTACGCATGGACCGATCATAGCCATACTACAGTGACTGGTTCAATAGGAGGAGAGTACCAGTTAGAGTGATCCGGCGAGCACGACGTTCCGGCTGGGCGAGGCGCTGCCGCCCGTGGGCTCGACCGTGACCATAACCTGGCGGAAGGCGTTGACTTCGCGGGGGGCCTGTACCACAATCTGTGCCAGGCCTGTCTCGTTGACCTGAAAGGTGCCGCCGGCCACCTGAGTGGCGCCGTCGGCGAGCCAGAACTGGTAGACCTGGCCGGGCTGGAGGGTGGGCAGGCCGCTAAAGAGGACGACGGCGCTGGGCTGGCCGGGGTACATGTACATCTCGCCGCGGGCGCTGATGATGGTGTCGGCGGGGGCGAGCTGGCGGGTGGCAATGCCCGGCGCGCTGACAAACGAGATCACGTACTCGTCGCGGGCCGCCTGGGCGCTCAGCTGGTCGATCCGTTGCTTGCTGGCGGCGATCTGTTCGCTCGCCCGGCTGATCTGGCGCTGGCTCTCGGTGAGCAGGGCCGAGAGGTTCGCCTGGCGGCCCTGGGTTTCAGCGAGGGTGCGCTGGAGGCTGACCGTGGTGGCGAGCAGAGCGCCGTTGGACTGCTCGAGGCGAGCCATCTTACTGTCGAGCGAGAGGGTCAGGCCGCCGAGGGCGAGGACAAGGGCGGCGAGGGCGGCGACGAGGCCGGGCAGGAGCCAGCGCGCGGCGGGATGGCGGTTGGGACGCGGCGCGGCATCCGGGAGCTCGGGCGAGGCCGGCTCGGCGTCACGGCTGGCCGTAATGCGGGCGAAGAGGCGCTCGCGCACCCGGGCGGGCGGCTCGGCTGCGGGGGCGGCGTATGGGAGCAGGGCGATCACCTCGCGGAGCTGGCGCAGCTCCTCCTGGTGGGCCGGCGATGTGGCGATCAGCTCTTCGACATACTTGCGGTCTTCGGCGTCGAGGGCGCCAAGGGCATAGGCAGCGAGCTGGCTCTCGGCGAGATTCTGATCGTTGGTGTTCATCGACGGCTGCGCGTTCTAGTGCTCTTCGAGACCGATCCCCTGGTGCTGCAACAGGCCCTTCAGCTTCTGGAGCGCGAGGCGCACCCTGGTCTTGACGGTACCGAGGGGGTTATCGAGATGCTCGGCGATCTCGCGCTGCGAGAGGCCGCCGAAGTAGGCCAGCTCGATCACCTGGCGCTGGTCGGGCGGCAGCTCGCCCAGAGCGCTGCTGATCAGACGGCGGCGCTCGGCCTCCCAGGTCAGATCATCGATCGCAGGCTGGGAGTCAGGTATGGCCATGAGCACCTGGTCCTCGATGGGGCTGGCGGCGGGGCGGGCCTGGCGCCGGCGCAGCTCATCGATGCAGAGGTTGCGCGCGATGCCGAAGAGCCAGGGCGCAAACGAGCCACTGCCGGCATAGAACGTATCGGCCCTGCGCCAGACGCGCCAGAAGGTCTCCTGTACGACATCTTCGGCGTGCTCGGCGTTGCTAAGGATCTTTAGCGCGAGGCCGTAGACCACGCGACTATAGCGGCTATAGAGCTGTTCGAGGGCGCGGCTGTCACCGCTGGCGACATGCGCGATCAGAGCTTCATCGCTGAGCATCCCGCCCTCAGTTGGTCCAGACGGCGTGCCTGCCAAGACGGCCCCACACTAGAGTATATACGTGTGTACCCCCGGTGGTGGATGTATGGTGCGCGCTTTGTTCCCGGCGAGCGAGTATTATACACGACCAATGCCCGCAGGGGGCGGGCGGCAGAGGATCGGAAATTATATTTGGCGTACGCGTGTTGCACATTACAGACAAAAGAGACAAAGAGTGTGCAGAGTGAGGCCTGGAGTCTGGGCGCGGGTGGCGGTACCTGGCTTGACAGCCGCGAGCTTGGTGTTATACTGTCCCGCGATTGTGTGTAATATCACAATATGGCAGCACGCCACCCGTTCCAGCGCCACCAAGGAGTAGCGCAGGCCCGGCCAGACGACCTCCGCGGCCGTCGGCGGGCCCTAGGGAGGAACAGCCTGATGGCTGCGTATCAGTCTCATTCTAGCGGAGCAGACGTCACCGTGGCAGTTGACACCCTCGCGAGCAGCGCCGAGCCGCAGGCGAGCGCCGCCCGAGCCGGCCAGGCACTCGGCATCGTCGAGCTGTTCGAGCGCGCCCAGCTAACTGACGATCTGCTTGCCGTCGAGCAGCTGCTCCTCGAGCGGGCCAGCTCGCGCTCTGAGCTGATCACCAGCGCCAGCACGCACACGGTGCGCTCGGGCGGCAAGCGGCTGCGCGCCGCCCTGGCCTTGCTGGCCGCCCGGCTGGGCAGCTACCACCTGCCGCGTGTGATCCACGCGGCGGCAGCCGTCGAGCTGATCCAGGCCGCCTCGCTTGTCCACGATGATCTTGTCGACCAGGCGGCCCGGCGCCGTGGGCGCGTGACCGTCCACGCGCGCTGGGACAACGACGTAGCGCTGATGGTGGGCGACTACTTCTTTGCCCTGGCCTCCCGCGAGATGGCCCTGAGCCCTGACCCGCGCATTATCACCTACTACGCCCAGGCGGTGCAGACGATCGTCGAGGGCGAGCTGAGCCCGGTCACCGTGATCGAGCCGGCCGAGACGGCCCTGGGCCAGTACTACTACAAGACCGGCGCCAAGACGGCCTCGCTGTTCGAGGCGGCCTGTAAGGCGGGAATGGCCGCCGGCGGCGGCGGCGAGGCTCAGATCGCAGCCCTGGGGCGCTATGGCTTTGACCTGGGCATGGCCTTCCAGATCATCGACGACATCCTCGACTTCACCGGCGACGAGCAGACGCTGGGCAAGCCGGCCGGCAACGACCTGCGCCAGGGCACGATCACGCTGCCGCTAATCTATGCCGTGGCTCGCACCGGCAGCCCACGCCTGCGCGCCCTGTTCGATCTGAGCACACCCACTGATGCGCAGGTGCGCGCCGCGATCAGCGAGGTTATGGCCGCCGGCGGGGTCGACGCGGCAATGGCCGAGGCCCGCCGCTTCATCAGCGAGGCGAACGGCCACCTGGCCGATTTTCCCGCGTCGCCCGCCCACAGCGCTCTGGTCGAGATGGCCCATTTCGTGGTCGACCGCGAGGCGTAGCGATCGCCCTCATCCCCTCATGCCCCCCGCTCCTTCTTCTGAGGGGCGGGGGGCTGGCGTTTACTGGCCCCGAGGGCGTATCTGATCCCGGCTTGTAGATCGGCCCGGGTGACAATGTCGCCGAGGTCTACACCGAGGGCGACCATAGTCTGGGCGACATCGGGGCGGATGCCGGTGAGGACGGTATGGGCCCCCAGGAGGCTTACGGCCCGGGCGGTCTGGATCAGCACATTGGCCACCTGGGTGTCGACCAGGGGCACGCCGGTGATATCGAGGATCACCAGATCGGTGCGCTGCTCCTCTACGGCGTGTAGCAGACTCTCGACCACGCGGCTGGCGCGATGGCTGTCGAGGGAGCCGACCAGAGGGATGACAAGCGCCCCCGCGCCGATACGGAGCATGGGCGTCGACAGCTCGGCGAGGAGCGCCGCCTGGGCCCTGATCGTAGCCTCCTGCTCGGCGCTCTGGCGTCGCAGATCCTCGGCCCGCCGCTGGGCGGTTGTGTCGGTGCGGATACAGACGGTGCCACCGCCCGCCGTGGGCTGGTCAACCGAGCGCACCCAGCGCCCGTTGCTGAGCTGGTGCTCGACCGCCTCGGCAGAGCGGTGGTTTGCCAGGCGCTCGGCCACGAACGCCTCTTCGCGGCCTTGGATGTGCATATACTGCCCGCGCTGCGCCCCGACCCTGACGATCTCCTCGAAGGTGCGCCCCGGCACCATTATAGTGGCGCTCAGATCATAGATCTCGCGGTAGCGCCTGTTGCAGAACACCAGCCGATCGGCGGCGTCATAGAGCGCGAACCCGTCTGAGGTGCTCTCGACCGCATCGCGGAACTGCTGCCAGAGGTGGGTGGACTCGGCCTCGGCTATCTGCCAGCGGGTAACGTCGGTGAGCTGCCAGATGAAGCCCCCCTGGGCTGTAGGGGCGAGGCTACAGACGTTCCAGCGCTCGGGGGGCTCGGCAGTAGGGGCCTCGAAGCGCACCTGGTCGCAGGCCCCCGCCAGCAGATCGCGCAGGTCGCCCTCGACAGACGGCCAGGTCTTGGCGTCCCAGCGGAAGAGGGTGCGGCAGGAATCGATCAGGCCCTCGCCGAACCCGGTGTGGAAGAAGACATCGTGCCAGGCGGCGTTGGCCCCGCAGATAGTGCCGTCAGGGGCGACGAGGGCGCAAGGCTCGGGCAGCTGCTCGATCAGGGCGAGCAGTGGGTGGGTGGTGCCGTCGGCGTCGTTGCAGTCCTGATCGGACATAGTGAGCTCCTGCGAGCACGAAAGCGCGGGCTAGATGAGAGACCGCTCATTTTACCACGAGGGGGCTAGGCAAAGCTGTGCAAGTGTGATACAAATATTGAGAAAAAAAGCACACATATCGCAAATGGTATGCCAATATATGGCACAGGTTTCTCGGCGGGAAAGCCAGCTGTAAAGGGCTGAGGAGGGGTGACATGGCAAGCTTTCTGGCACCCACGGTCCAAACCGGCGAAAACTCCGGGCAAATTGAGGCTTGACAAATGCTGTGCAAAATATAGAATATGAGATACCATAACTATCGAAGCTCAGGATATCCGGGGTTAAGCAACCCGGACCAGGATGATGCGCGAGGGGGTACCGCTATGGCACCCCAGGCTGCCCTACCCCCAGCTCAAGGTCGGCTCCGCCCAGCGACTGAGGAGGACATACCATGAACGCCTTCCGCCCGGCTAGCGATAGTGACGAAGTTCTGGACCAGGATTTGCCCGAGGGCAATCATGACGAGGCGGCGGCCTGGGATGCCGACGAGGCTGAGGTCGCTGAGGCTGAGCCTGAGGAGATCGAGAGCTCGGACAACGAGCCTGTCGAAGACTCGGTGCAGCTGTACCTGCACGAGATCGGCCAGGTCGCGCTGCTCACGGCAGAAGAAGAGCGCAACCTCGCGATGCAGATCACCCGCGGTAAAGAGGCCCGCCTGCAGCTGACCAATGAGGCGTACAGCTCGGGCCGCGAGCGGCTACAGCTCGAGCAGGAGGTGTCCCGGGCCGATGAGGCCCGCCGCAAGCTGATCCAGGCCAACCTGCGCCTGGTGGTCAGCGTGGCTAAGAAGTATATCGGCAGCCCGATGGCCTTTATGGACCTCGTGCAAGAGGGCAACATCGGCCTGATGCGGGCGGTCGAGAAGTTCGACTACACCAGGGGCAACCGCTTTAGCACCTACGCGACCTGGTGGATCCGCCAGGCGGTCACGCGCTCGATCGCCGAGCAGAGCCGCCTGATCCGCCTGCCGGTGCATCTGAGTGAGTCGATCGTGCATCTGCGCCGCGCGATCTATCGGCTGGAGCAGCAGTTCGAGCGCGAGCCCACGGCCGAGGAGCTGGCCCACGCGCTGGGCATGAGCCTGCGCAAGGTCAAGCGGCTGCTGCAGGCCTCGACCCAGCCCGTCTCGCTCGAGCAGCCGCTCAATAACGAGAGCGAGGGCCGGGTCAGCGAGGTGCTGGCCGACGAGAGTCTCGAGACGCCAATGGAGATCGCGGCGGCCAATATGCTGCACGCCGAGCTGAGCGCGGTGCTCAATGACCTGCCCGAGCGCGAGCGCAAGATCCTGCAGCTGCGCTACGGCCTGCTCGACGGCCAGCGCCGCACGCTCGAGGAGGTCGGCGTGGCCTTCGGGATCACACGCGAGCGCACGCGTCAGATCGAGGCCGAGGCCCTGCGCCGCCTGCGCCACCCGAGCATCGGCGTCAGGCTGCACGGCTATCTGGACTAGCTCAACCACGGCCTGCGAGGCGACCGGCGGCGTATAGATCACGCCGGGCCGAGGCCGCTGCGGAAATACGACGCGGGCGCCCACACCAATGGGGCCCGCGTCGATGCGTTCTACCGTCGCACCACAGGCAGGTAGAGGCTGGGGCCCGGCGATAGGTCGAGCTGCACGGCGCGCGTGACGGTGGTTGTGTTGCCGGCCCGATCGACGTAGCGCACGGCCAGCTCGTGGGGGCCGGCCTCGGCGGCCAAGGTCCAGCGGTACGAGTCGTAGTAGGGCTGGGGGTCCTCGAAGGTGCCGTCGAGGCCGAGCTGCACGGCCACGATGCCGCCCTGGTCGTCGATGGCGTTGGTGTCCACGCGCAGGTCGCGACCGACCACGAGGGGCGGGGCCTCGGCGGGGGCCGGCGGCGCCGCGGCGAGGGCTGTCACCTCTGTGGGCGCCAGGGCGCGCCGGTAGATGGCCAGGTCGTCGAGTGTCGCCCCGCTGTGGCCGCCGCCGTAGGTGAAGCGGCCCAGGTGCAGCGTCTCGCCCAGGGCGGTCGGCAGCGCGATGCCCGAGGCCTCGGCGGCAAGGGCGCCGTCGATATAGAGCGCCTTGCGACCGGCCTCGGCGTCCCATGTGATCGCGAAGTGGTGCCAGCCGGGCGTCAGGGTGTCGGGCGCGGCGAGCAGGTCGCGGCTGGCCTCGTCGGAGGCCGTCGTCCAGAAGACCCAGGCCGGGGCGCCGTCGGGCCCGACGTCGTCGTGGCGCAGGGCCAGGGTGCCGCTATAGACGGGGGCGTCGTCGGGGCTGGCGCTGGCGGCGAGGAGGTAGTGGCGGGGCACGCGGCTCGTCGGGTAGCTGGCGGGCAGATCGGCCCACAGGCTGATCGTGCCGGCGGCGGGC
>JAAXUL010001605.1 GCA_013336035.1 Chloroflexales bacterium | reverse complement strand
GCCTGGAGGGCGCCGTCGCGGCCGAGCAGCAGGCCCGCGACACGCTGATACGCGAGCTGGCGCGCCTGGAGGATCGCGGGCTGGCCCTTGAGCGTGAGACCTACGCCGCCCGCCGCGCCAGCGCGGAGGCGGAGGCCCAGGCCGCCACGGCCCGCGCCCAGGCACCCCTGGCCGTCGTCGCCGCCGAGGGGCTGCTGCAGGAGCGCCTCGACGCCGGCGATCTCGCCGAGCAGATCCGCATCGCCGAGAGCCAGGCCCGCGGCTTCGAGACCCGCGCCCAGAACGAGCTGACCCGCCTGGTCGGCGATGCGACGACCTACAACACGCGCTACCAGTTCGGCGGCAGGCCCGACCCCGAAGACGAGCGCTTCGCGGGCGAGCAGGCCCGTCTCGGCGAGACCGAGCTGCCGCGCTACCGCGAGCAGATCGCGGTCTCTCGCCGCGAGGCCGACGAGGAGCTGCGCGAGCACGTGCTGCACCGCCTGCGCGAGCAGATCTTCGGCGCCCGCAACCAGCTCAACCGGATCAACGACGCCCTGGGCCGCCTGGAGTTCCACGACGAGCGCTACCGCTTCGTCGCGACGCCGGCCGACGATCTGCGCGAGTACTACGACCTGATCAACGAGGCCCAGGTGATCGGCGCCGGCTCACTCTTCGAGAGCAGCTTCTACGAGAGCCACAAGGGCGCCTTCGACCGCTTCTACGAGGCGCTCACGCGCGCCCCTCAGTCAGAGGCCGAGCGCACCGAGCAGAAGCGCCTCACCGACTACCGCAGCTACCTCAGCTACGACATCGAGGTGACCCACGCCGGCGGGCAGGTCTCGCGCCTGAGCCGGATCATGGGCCAGACCTCCGGCGGCGAGACCCAGACGCCCTTCTACCTGACGATCGCCGCCTCGTTTGTGCAGCTCTACCACATCGGCGAGCGCGTCTCCCGGCCGACCATCCGCCTGGTCGCCTTCGACGAGGCCTTCTCCAAGATGGACCAGGAGCGCATCGGGGCGACGCTGGACCTGTTCCAGCAGTTCGGGCTGCAGGTGATCACCGCGACGCCGCTGGAGCGCTGCGAGTACCTGGTGCCGAAGATGTGCACCAGCCTGGTGCTCACGGGGGTCGGCGACACGGTGCTGGTCGAGCCGTACCGCAACTACGCGGCGCGGCTGGGCGAGATCGAGGCGGTCGATGGACGGCGCTGAGCTGCCGGAGACGGCCAGCGCGATCCTCCACAGCCTGCTCGACCGCTTCGAGCAGCCGGGGCGCCGCCATGTTGCGCGGGTGCGGCTCAGCGAGCGCGAGCACCCCATCTACTTCTCGCCCGAGGAAGCGGCGCCGCGCCGGGCCACCAACGCGGCGCTTGAGCGGCTCGCCCGCGAGCAGGTGCTTGCGCTGCGCTGGCGTCGCTGGGAGGAGGGCAACTGGCTCGATGCGGTAGATCTGCGCCCCGAGGGCGCGGGCGCCCTCTACCGGCTGCTCGGCCGCGCCCCCCGGGCGGCGCAGGAGGATGCGCTGCGCGCCCTGCTCGCCGCGCAGACGCCGCTGCCCGGCTGGCACGCCGCGTTCCTCGCCTGGGCTACCGCCCAGATCGACGCCCGCCGCGCC
>JAAXUL010000828.1 GCA_013336035.1 Chloroflexales bacterium | reverse complement strand
CGGCCCTCGGCCTGGATCGTGGCCGCCAGGGCGACGTTCTCGCTCAGCTCGCGCGAGAGGGCCTCGGCCGTGGCGGCCTGCCCGGCGAGGGCGTCGGCCTGCTGCGCGAAGCTCGTCACCTGGGCCTCGAGCTCGCCGACGCGCTCGTCGGCCGAGGCGATCCGGCGGGATCCATCGGCCTCGGCCGTGCGCAGCTGGGCCACCTCGGTCGCGAGCGCGTCGGCCTGGCTCTGGAGGGCGGCCACGTCGGCGCTCGCCTGGCGGATCTGGCCCGGCGTCGCCAGGTCGAAGCCGAAGATGAAGTAGGCGATCGCGGCCAGGGCGGCGATCCCCAGGGCCGCGCTGAGGGCCAGGGTCGCGATCCAGCTGATTAAGCCGATCAGCTGGCTGCCGCAGCCCCGGCGGGGGCGGGCGGGTGGCGGTGTCGAGGGCAGTCGGCTTGTGACAGGCGACGGGCTCGGCGGGGTGTATTGCGGCTCCGCGGGCTGGGTCATGGTCGCTCCTGATACAGCTTTAGGGTGCCATAGCGATTGTACCGCATGTTTGCCGGCCACGGTCCCTTGACAGCCGCGGCGCAACGGGGCTACAATCGCCCCTGATTTCCCGCCAGAGGGTTGCGAGGGCAGTATGAAAGTACCGTTGAGCTGGCTGCGAGAGTTTGTCGCCGTCGATCTGTCGCCCGAGGATCTGGCCCACCGGCTGACCTTCGGCGGCCTCGAGGTTGCCGACATCCATGTGATTGGCCTTGAGGGCGCCGAGCTGCCCTGGGATGCCGATAAGATCGTCACCTGCAATATCCTCGAGGTGATGCCCCACCCCAACGCCGACAAGCTGGTGCTGGCCACGGTAGACTATGGCGCCCCCGCGCCCCATACGGTGGTCACCGGCGCGCCCAACCTCTTCCCCTACCGCGGCCTCGGCCGGCTCAGCCACCCGCTCAGGGCCGTCTTCGCGAAGGAGGGCGCGCGCCTCTACGATGGCCACGCCGAGGGCAAGGTGATCACGACGCTCAAGGGCCGCCCGGTGCGCGGCGTGATGAGCGACGCTATGCTCTGCTCCGAGAAGGAGCTCGGCATCAGCGAGGAGCACGACGGCATCATTATTCTCGAGGACGACGCCCCCGTCGGCGTGCCCCTGCGCGAGTTCATGGGCGAGGTGGTCTTCGAGATCGAGATCACCCCCAACTATGCCCGGGCCCTCTCGATCGTCGGCGTCGCCCGCGAGCTATCCGCCCTGACGGGCGCGCGGCTCACCCTGCCCACCCCCGAGCTGCACGCCGACGGCCCCGCGATCGCGGGCCGCGCCAATGTGACCATCGAGGCGCCCGACCTGTGCCCGCGCTTCACCCTGGGCCTCGCCGAGGGCGTGCGCATCGGCCCCTCGCCCCAGTGGATGCAGCGCCGCCTGACCAGCGCCGGCATGCGGCCGATCAGCAATGTGGTCGATATCTCGAACTATGTGATGCTCGAGTGGGGCCAGCCCACCCACACCTTTGACTATGACCGGGTCGAGGGCGGCCACCTGATCGTGCGCCTGGCCCGCCCCGGCGAGCGCCTGACCACTCTCGACGGCAAGGACCGCGACCTGACCCCAGGCGCCGAGAGCGGTCTGGAGCGCCCCCCGCTTATGGTCTGTGACGTCGCTGGCCCACTCGCCGTGGCCGGCGTCATGGGCGGCGCCTCGAGCGAGGTGGGTGAGACGACCACCACGGTGCTGCTCGAGGCGGCGATCTGGGAGCCCGTGCAGATCCGTAAGACGGCCCGCGGCATGAAGCTGCCCAGCGAGGCCTCGCGCCGCTTCGAGCGCGGGGTAGACTACGAGCTGCCTCTTATTGCCCAGCGCCGCTGCCTCGAGCTGATGCGCCAGTACGCCGGGGCTACTGTCGCCCAGGGCTTCGTGGACGCCTACCCGCGCCCCTGGCAGACGATCACGCTCGACCTGCCCCCCTCTGAGGTGGCCCGCATCGTCGGCGTGCACCTTGGCGCCCACGAGATCGCCGACCTGCTCGGTCGCCTCGGCTTCGGCTGCGAGATCCGCGGTGGCTCGGCCATCGGCGACTTCGCCGCCTACGCCGCCGCGCCGGTCGTGCGCGTCACCGTGCCCTCGTTCCGCCTCGACGTGAGCCTCCTGGCTGACCTGTGCGAGGAGGTGGCGCGGGTCTACGGCTACGAGAACGTGCATGCGACGCGGATGGCCGATGAGCTCCCGCTCGCCGCCCAGTCCGGCGCCCTGGCCCTCGAGCAGCGGGCCCGCGAGGTGCTGGTGGGCTGCGGCCTGTCCGAGCTGATCACCCCCTCGCTGCTTGATATGGACCTGGTGGCCGCCGTCGCGCCCTCCGAGGCCGTGGCCGAGCAGTACGTCAAGCTCGCCAACCCCAACACGCCAGAGAAGACCTACATGCGCCGCTCGCTGCTGCCCTCCCTCGGCGCGGCCCTGACGATGAACCTGCGCGAGCGTGAGCGGGCGGCGGCCTTCGAGATCGGCCGGGTCTACCTGAAGCTGGTGGGCAGTGTCCTGCCCGACGAGCCGCGCCGCCTCGCCATCGTGCTGGCCGGCCCCCGCGCCGTCGAGTCCTGGGCCGTGGCCGACCGCGAGCCGATGGACTACTACGATCTCAAGGGCGTGGTGGACACCCTGGTCGCGCGCTTCAACCTGGGCGACAGGGTCAGCTATGCGCCCCTCACCGACGACGAGCGCTTCCACCCCGGCCGCTCGGCGGCCCTGCTGCTCGAGGTAGAGGAGTCCGCCGAGGCGGTCGCCCAGCAGCCCGGCGCGGGCGACGGCGCGGCGCCGAAGAAGGGCCGCGCCCGCATCCTGAGCCGCCGCGTAGGCGTCCTTGGCGAGCTGCACCCCGCCGTGCGCGAGCGCCTGGAGCTGCCCGTGCCGCGGGCGGCGCTCGCCGAGCTTGATCTGGACGCCCTGATCGGCGCCGCCCAGCCCCCTACCTTCCACCCGATCTCGCGCTTCCCGGCCACGGTGCAGGACCTGTCGATCGTCGCGCCGGCCGAGGTGCCCGAGGCCCGCGTGGCCGCGCTCATCCGCCGCGGCGCCGGCGATCTGCTCGAGGCCCTGACCCTCTTCGATGTCTACAGCGGGCCGCAGGTGGGCGAGGGCAAGCGCAGCCTCACCTACCACCTGACCTTTCGCGCCGCCGACCGCACGCTCTCTGACGAGGCCCTCGCCAAAGTGCGCAAGAAGATCGTCGGCGGCCTCGAGCGCGAGATCGGGGCGACGATACGCGCGTAGCCCGCGCGCTGGCGCTCACCCCCCCGCCAGCCTCGGCTCGAAGCGCACGGTCTGCGTGGTGCTGACGCTGAAGCCGTCGGGGGTGGTGACGCGCAGGCGCAGCGTGTACTCGCCGGGCGCCAGGCCCGCGGTGCTCCAGACCCCCAGCAGCCCGTCGGCGACGGGGATGGTGTTCTGGCCGATCAGCTGCCACTGCTCGGGCTGGGCGCCGGCCCCGACCTCGAGCGTAAATGGCCCGCGGGCGGTGCCGCTGACGAAGACCTGGGTGGTGGTGATCTGGCCGCTGGCGCCCAGGGGTGTCAGCAGGGCGACGGCCTCGCCCGGCGCGGCGGGCGGCGGGCAGACCTCGCTGGGCGGCTGGGGCGCGTTGCGGGCGGCCCAATCGCGGAACTCAGGCGGGTAGAGCGGGAACTGGACCTCGCGCACCTCGGCGGCCGGGGTGTACGAGGCGGCCAGGCAGCTGCCGCCGCCGCCGAGGCGCACCGTCTGGTAGGCCACGTCGAGGTCGGCGGGCCCCGTGCCGGCCATAAACAGCTCGCTGATCGGCCGCGGGCAGCCCGAGCCTGGCCGCGTCCGCCCGCCCGTGTCGGCGCAGACGGGCAGCTCCTCGATCCCGGCGGGGCGGGGGAAGGGCGCGGCGGCCCGTCCCAGGTGGTAGCGGAGCATCAGCTCGCGCCAGATCTGACCCGCCCCATTCGCGCCCGCCACCTCCTGCATGGGCGACGAGTCGTTGTTGCCGACCCAGACCCCGATCGTCACATCGGTAGAGTAGCCGAGCGCCCACGAGTCGCGGAAATCGTTAGAGGTACCGGTCTTGGCGGCGGCG
>JAAXUL010000827.1 GCA_013336035.1 Chloroflexales bacterium | reverse complement strand
GCCTCAGGGGCTCTCGGCCGGCGGCGCGCCGGCAGAGGCCGGATCCTGCAGCGGGAGCCAGATGGTGAAGGTGCTGCCGCTACCCTCGGCGCTTGTGACCTCGGTGGTGCCGCCGTGCAGTGTGACGATCTCGCGCACGACGTAGAGCCCGATCCCCATCCCGCTGATGGCGTGCCGGCTCGTGTCCGGCGCCCGGTAGTAGCGCTCGAAGAGATGCGGCAGCGCCTCAGCCGGAATCCCGACCCCCTGGTCGGCCATAGCGAGGAACGCCCGGTTATGTTGCCGGCCCACCTGCACCGTGATGCGCCCGCCGTCCGGACTGTACTTCACCGCGTTCTGCAGCAGATTGTTGAGCACCTGCTCCAGGCGCAGCGCATCCCCCATGACGAGCACCGCCAGATCCGGGATGTTGCACGTCAGCGTGTGCTGCGCCAGCGTGCCCTCGGCCTGCTCGACCACGCGCCGCGCAAGCGCGCAGAGGTCCACCGGGGTCAGGGTAAGGCTGAGCTGGCCGGACTCTAGCTGAGAGATATCCAGCAGGGTGGCGATCATGTCCGTCAGCCGGTGCAGCTGCCCATCGATCAGCTGGAGCTTGCGTTGGACCCGGTCGTCAACCTCGTTCACCTGGGTGAGCCGCCGCGCTAGCAGCTGGACGTTGCCGAGGACGGCGGTCAGCGGCGTGCGCAGCTCGTGGGCGGCAAGCGAGAGGAAGCGGTCACGGGCATGGATCGCCGCCTGGGCCGCCTCGTAGAGCCGGGCGTTGTCGACGGCGAGGGCGGCGCGCTGCGCGAGCGCCTGGGCGAGCGTGACGTCTGTGGCGCTGTAGCGTCGGCCCGAGCCGCTCATGCCTAGCGAGAAGGCCCCGATGATTGCGCCGCGCGCGATGAGCGGCACGACGAGGTGCGAATCGGGCGTCAGGGCGCGGAGCGTGATCATGTGCGTCGGGTCCATAGTGAGCGGCGTCAGAACCTCGCCCTTTATCTCGGGGTCGACGAGGGGCTGGCCGGTGCGCATCACCTGGGCCGCGGGGTGCGTGCCCTGGGGGTCAATCAGCGTATGCTGGAGATCCCGCAGCTCACGCTCGCGCTCCGGGTCGATGTGAACGGCCGCGACGCGCCGGATCACCCCATCGGACTCGCGGGTGTAGACCACGCAGAGGTCGGCGATGTCCGACACGGCGAGCCGCGCGATCGCCTGGAGGGTCTCCTCGTAGGCCAGGGTCGAGGTGAGCAGCGCGCCCGCCTGGTCGAGGAACCGCGCGCGGTGCTCGGCCATCTCGGCGCGGGCGCGCGCCTCCTGCTCGCGGTGGAGCGCCGCCTCGCGAGCTTGCTCCTCGGCGCGCCGGGCGATGATGTCACGGAAGACGAGCACCGCGCCAATCACCTCGCCAGCGGCGCTCCGCACAGGTGCGCCACTATCATCTATCGGGCGCTCTGTCTCATCCTTGGCCACGAGCAGCGTGTGGTTGGCGAGGCCGACCACGCGCCCCTCGCGAAGCGTGCGTGCCACCGGGCTCTCTACGGATAGGCGGGTGTGCTCGTTGATAATGCGGAAGACCTTGTCGATTGGCTGGCCGCGCGCATCCTCTAGTGACCAGCCGGTAAGCGTCTCGGCGATGGGGTTCATCAGGGTGATGCGCCCGGCCTTATCCGTGACGATCACTCCGTCGCCGATGCTGCGCAGCGTGACCTCGTACTGCTCGCGCTCGGCGTGGGCGGCCGCCTCGGAGCGGCGTCGCGCCTCGCTCAGGGCGCTGATCAGGATGGCGGCGAAGAGGAAGACGGCGATCTGGATCCCACTGTCGAGGGTGAGGGCCAGAGAGAAGCGCGGCGGGAGGAAGGCGTATAGGCTGGCGAAGGCTGATGTGGCGGTCGCAAGCAGCCCGGGCCCAAGGCCGCCGTACCAGGCGCTGACCATGACCGCGGCGAGAAAGAGGGGGAAGATCGTATGGCCGATGATCGACGACAGCAGTATGGTGCCTAGCAGGGCAAGGCTGCTTGCGCCCAACGCCAGACCGTAGCGGAGGAGCGGTGAAGGCCGTACTGAACGGGGTTCGGCGAGCATCGCGTCTATCCATTGGGCTTCGCTCAGAGAGCGGCGTGTGCCTCTATTATACTGGCTTCCCGAGAGCGTGCTCCAATTTGACTATCCCAACCATATCGGTTAGCTTACCTATATGCCAGCACAGTGTCATCGCAGCAAGTGATCGGGAGGCGGATTCATGAAGGGACAGCTACTCCGGTACGCGTCGTTCAGTCTCCTGCTCGTTACCCTGGCCGGGCTCCTCGCCGCGTGTGGCGGCGCCGCAAACACCTCAGCGCCAGTCGAGCGCACCGTGGTCGTCGAGGCGACCGTGATCGTTGAGCGCACCGTCGAGGTGCCGCGAGAGGTTGTCGTCACGCCGACGCCCGCGCCGCGGCCCGAGGGCACCAAGACGGTGCTGCGGGTCGGCACCGGCGACAGCGGCGAGGGGCTCACGCCGCACCAGACGATCATCGAGCAGTTTGAAAAGGAGAACCCGGACATCCAGGTTCAGCTCGAGCCGGTCGGCAGCGGCGACTACTACGCCCGCATCCTGACCCAGATTGCCGCCGGCGACCCGCCCGACATTCTGCAGATCGGCGACGACGCCGTGCCCAATTTCGTCGGGAAGGGCGCCTTTGTCGACCTCGCGCCGTTCATCACCAGCGGCACCTACCCGCTTGATACTAGCATCTACCTGCCCGGCGTGCTCGAGCCCGGCCAGTGGGAGGGCAAGCAGTACCTGCTGCCGAAGGACTTCTCGCCGCTGGCGGTCTACTACAACAAGAAGCTCTTCGACCAGTATAAGGTCCCCTACCCCGAGGATGGCTGGACCTGGGATGATTTCCTCAAGACCGCCCAGTCCTTGACCAAAGATACTAATGGTGACGGCAAGACCGATGTCTGGGGCGTGCAGCTGCCCGGGCCCTGGACGACCGGCTTCGAGTACTGGGTGGCCGCGGCGGGCGGCCGGCTGATCAGCGAGGACGGCAGCACCTTCGAGGGCTACCTCGACTCGCCGGAGACCGCCACGGCGGTGCAGTTCTACAGCGACCTGTACAACAAGCAGAAGGTCGCGCCGCCCCCGGCCGACCTGAACGCCTTCGGGGGCGGCAACAGCGAGTTCGAGAGCGGCACGGCGGCGATGCGCCTCTTCGGCCGCTGGCCGCAGTCGGGCCTGAAAGATAACCCCAACGTGGATCTGGGCGTGGTCGGGCCGCCCGCCGGGGCCGAGCGCGCCAACGTGCTGTTCTGGGGCGGCTTCGGCATCTCGGCGCTCAGCGAGAACCAGGAGGCCGCCTGGCGCTTCCTGAGCTACTACGTCGGCGCGCAGGGCGCCGAGGTCTGGAAGGACTGGGCCCTGCCGACGGTCGCCTCGGTGGCCGAGGCCTCGGGCCAGGCCAGCGACCCGATCGAGGGCGCCTGGCTCGGCGAGCTGAACTACCTCGTGCCGCGCGCCTATGTCTCGACCCCATACTGGGGCGCCACGGCCGACCCGGCCCTGCGCAAGGTGCTGGAGCAGGTGATCATCGACCCGGCCACCGATGTGCCGGCGGCGCTGAAGGCCGCCGCGCAGGAGGCCCAGCAGGCTCTCGCAGACCAGCAGTAACCTGTCTAGCGGGGAGGTTTGGAGGGGCAATGCCCCTCCAAAAAACCTTATGGCTCGTCTCTCAGCCTCGCGGCGTGAAACGCTCACCTTCTATCTGTGCATCTCGCCCTGGCTGGTGGGCCTGCTGATCTTTGTGCTCGGACCGATGCTCGTCTCGCTCGGCATCAGCTTCACCCGCTGGGACCTGCTGAGCCCGCCGCGCTTCGTGGGGCTGCGCAACTATACGCGCATGCTCGGCGACCCGCTGTTCTGGCAGTCGCTCAAGGTGACGGCCGCCTACACCCTGATCTACGTCCCCACCGAGATGGTCGGCGGCCTGGCCCTCGCGCTGCTCATGAACCAGCGTGTGCCAGGCATCGCCGTGTTCCGCACGATCTTCTACCTGCCGTCGGTGATCTCGGGCGTGGCCTTCGTCGTGGTCTGGAAGATCCACATCCAGAC
>JAAXUL010000826.1 GCA_013336035.1 Chloroflexales bacterium | reverse complement strand
CGACACCGTCATGTACCCGCATATCGAGGCGGCCCGCCGCCTGGTGGCGAGCGGCGCCGTGGTGGCCGCGGCGCGGGCCGGGCTAGCGGCCACAGGCGAGGGGGCGCAGACCGCCGGCGCCCCCCCCTCGCCTGTGCGTTAGCACGGGCGACCCGCTAGGGCGCGCCGATGGCCTGCGCGGCGTCGAGGCGGTGCCGCACAGGCGCGTCGATCACGTCGGCGGTGCCGATGATACGCTTGATCACGTCGGCGGGGCCGAGGTGCGGGTCTGTCGAGCGCACCAGGGCGCTGACGCCGCTCACCAGGGGGGCGGCCATCGAGGTGCCGCTCCACGAGGCGTAGATTCCATGAGGCACGCTGCTCAGCACGTTCTCGCCGGGCGCGGCCAGGGGCACCCAGGCGCCGTAGTTCGAGAAGGCGGCGAGGCCGTCGTGCTCGGTCGAGGCCGCCACGGCCACGATGCCCGGGAGCGTCCAGGCGCCGGGCCACTCTCTGGTGTTGGAGCCGCTGTTGCCCGCCGCGGCGATGACCACCACGCCCGGCCGGTTCTGGGCGCGGCAGTCGGTGTACCCGGTGGTGGTGCAGGTCACCTCGGCGATCACATCGTCGAAGAGGGCCGAGTGCTCGCCGAAGCTGAAGCTCAGGTTGATCACGTCGGCGCGGTGGTCGGCGGCGTAGCGCAGGGCGAGCACCTGGGTCCAGAGGTCGCCGAGGCCCTGGTCGTCCAGGGTGCGCAGCGGCATAATGCTGGCCTCGGGGGCGGCGAGGGCCACCAGGCCCGCGACGTGGGTGCCGTGGCCAAAGGCGTCGCTCACGCTGCTGTTGCCAACCTCCTCGGGCGCGTCGTCGCTGTCCACAAAATCGTAGCCGTCCGCCAGGCGCCCTGCCAGGGCCGGGTGCCCGAGCTCGACCCCCGTGTCGAGGATGGCCACGGTCACCCCGGCGCCGCGGCTCACCGTGTGGGCCCTGTCGAGGCCGATGCGCTCGGCGACCCACTGGGCCGCATAGACCCCCGCGTCGCCCCCCACGACCCATGACGAGCGCTTCTGCGCCTCGGGCACCTGGCCGAGGTAGTTCGGCTCGGCGTAGATCACCTGCTGGTTGCCGGCCAGGGCCTTCGCCTTGGCGCCCGGCGTGGTCTCGTCGATAACCTCGAAGCGGTAGATCGGGCGGCCAGGGATCTGATTGGCGCCGCTCCGGCCCAGGCGCAGCCCGGCCGATCTGGCAAAGCTGTGCGGGTCGGCCGAGGCTACCAGCCTGACGATCACTTCGCCTGGCACTCCGGCGTCGCCTCGCGAGCGCTGTACGGCCGCGATCGGGGAGGGCGCGAGCGCGCCCACGATACTGGCGATCATCAGCAGATAGGGCAGCGAGAGAAGCCGTAACATAAGTCCCCCCTTGACTGTGTGTCCGGGCCATGCAGATCCCTTGACCAGCCTGCGGGGTAAGACGACGCCTCGAGAGCGGGGGCAGTCAGGGGAAGCTAGAGCTTGTACTCAGTTGCAATGCCCAATTATAGTGGCAGCGGTTGAAAAGTTCTAGCTTATAGATCGCATATTCAGATAAACAAAAGATCACCAGCGCCCGAGCAAGGTGAACGAGGCCCAGAAGAAGGGGTGCGGCCGCGGCTGCATGGCGGCGATCTGGGCGTGGCGCAGGGCCGCGCATGGCAGGGCGCCATCGCGCAGGGCCGTGTAGAAGCCAGTCATCAGCTCGGCGGTGGCGGCGTCGTCGACCGACCAGAGGCTGACGAGCAGCGAGGGCGCGCCGGCCAGGAAGAAGCCGCGGGCCAGCCCCATCAGCTCGTCGCCCGGGGCGACGGCGCTCACGCCAGTCTCGCACGCGCTCAGGGTGACAAGCTGGCAGCGAAGGTCAAGGCTGTAGGCGTCGTAGACGGTGAGATAGCCATCGGCCAGCCGCAGTGTCGAGAAGAGCGGGTTGTCGGGGCGAAAGTGTCCGTGGCAGGCGAGGTGCAGGACATCGGCGGCGGGCGCCGCTGCCGCGAGGGCCGCCGTTGTGGCGGCCCCGTCGAGGAGCGTCCTGGCAACCTGGAAGAGCGGGGCAAGCGCGCGGGCCTCGTCACGGGCGTGGGGCGCCTGCTCGTCGGCCACGCCGAGAATGAGCGCGCTGCGGAGGGGCGCCCGTGGCAGGGCCAGGCAGTGCTGCAGCACGCTGGCGCTGGGGGCGCAGCAGATCTCGCGGCGGGCGACAAGGTGGCCCTCGCCGTCGTGGAGGGCGTGGAACGGCACGTAGTGCAGCGCCCCGTGGGGCACGACGACGAGCCGTCTGCGCTCCAGCAGCGGCTCGATCGGCCGCAGCAGCAGGTCGTAGAGTTTCTGGAGGTGATGGGTGGCCCGCGCTGTCAGGGTGTCGAGGTGAGCCCGCACGCTCTCGGCGCCGTGTCTGAAGACGGCGAGCTGAAAGTGGAGCCGTGTCAGCTCAGCCTCGACGGCGGCCAGGGGGCCCAGGCCACGCACCACCCGGACGGCGGCGCCGGTGACGACAAAGGCGGCCAGATCGCCATGGAGCTCGACATACTCCACCAGGGCGCTCTCTTCGCCCAGCTCGGCCTGGAGCGCCGCGAGGTCGAAGCGCTGGCCATAGCTCATGGTGCTGACGCTCCTGCGGATGCGGCGCCGCACCTCGGCCACGGCTGCCTCGCGCTCGCGGATCGCGTGGTAGAGCCTGGCCAGATCGCCCGCGCTGCCGGCGCCCTCGGGCGGGCGGCTCAGGCGGCCATAGAGCCAGTTTAGCTCGGCGCGCAGCGCCCACAGGCGCTCCCGGTCGGCGGGGTCGGCGCTATCGTGGACAGACTCGGGCAGGCGCACCGCGCTGCCGAGCATCTCGATCATAGCGCGGGTGCGCCCCTGCTCGGCGTAGCCTATCGCCTCGGCCACCCGCGCCCCGGCCGGGTCGTCCAGGCATAGCTCGACCAGCCCGCTATAGGGGGCCAGCGTCTCGTCGGCGAGGGCTGCCCGCAGCTCGTCGGCGGGGAGGGGGGCGCGCATCGCGTCGATCAGGGCCGTCGCCTGGTGCAGGGCGGCCTCGGCCGCCGCGCGGTCGCCCTCTTGCATCGACAGCCGGCCGAGCGAGGTGTAGCAGCGCTGGGCGATCTGGGGGGCGCTGAGCGTTTCGGCGTCGCGCAGGGTCTCGCTCAGCACCTGGCTGGCATGGGCGAGGTTGCCAGAGGCGCGGGCCGCCTCGCCCGCCAGCCAGCGGAGGGTGAGGAGCTGGCTCCAGGCGCTCGCGGCCCTGAGCGGCTGCTCGGCGCGCAGAGCCGCGGCGATCACCGACGGGTAGTCGCCCTCCTTGTAGTGCAGGCTAGCCTCGGCGAGGATGACCATCGCGGCCCCGATGGGGTTGCCCTCGGCCTGGAAGTGGGCGTGGGCCTCGTCGAGCAGGGCCCAGGCCTCGTCGCCGCGGCCCAGGCGCACACAGGCGCGGCCATAGTTGAGCAGCGCGCGGGCCTGCTCGGCGCGCATGCCCAGCTCGCGGAAGGTGATCGTCACCTGGCTGTAGATCGCGGCGGCCTCGGCGGCGAGGTTCAGCTCCAGGTAGGCGTCGGCCAGCTCGAGCTCGGCGACAGCCGACTCGTGGGGCATGTCGAGGGCGGCGTAGCGCCGCCGCGAGCGCTCGAGGTAGGCGAGGGCCTGGTCATAGCGCCCCTGGAAGAGGGCCGTACTGCCGAGGTTGCACTCGATCTCGGCCCGCGTCACCTCGAGGCCGACCTCCTCGGCGACGGCCAGCGCCTGCTCGTAGAGCTCGGCGGCGGCGTGGAACTGGTGCTGCTGGCTGAGCACATTGGCCAGGCCATTCTGGACATAGGCCAGCATGCGGCGGTCGCCGGCCGAGCTGAAGCGCTCGGCGGCGGCCGCATAGTAGGCGATGGCCTCGCTGTAGTGGCCCCGTCGCTCGGCCAGGTTGCCCAGGTTCAGCTCGATCTCCGCGACAGCCTGCACCTTGTCGACCTGCATGCGCGGGCCCATCACCTGCGCGGCGCCGACCGCCGTGCCCGAGCCCACGCGCACGATCGGGACGACTTTGGTCGCGTCCGCGATCCGGGCTTCGCGCTGCGC
>JAAXUL010001604.1 GCA_013336035.1 Chloroflexales bacterium | reverse complement strand
AACTTCAGCCCCGAGCAGGCCACGGCGGTCGACGCCATCGACGGCAAGACCGTCCCTGAGATCCAGGCCCTGATGGCGGACGGCCAGCTCACCTCCGAGCAGCTGGTGCTCTCCTACCTCGCCCGCATCCAGCAGTACGACGAGGGCCGCCTGAACGCCGTGATGGAGCTGAACCCCGCCGCCCTGACGATCGCCCAGGAGCGGGACGCCGAGCGCGCCGCCGGCACGGTGCGCGGCCCGCTCCACGGCATCCCGGTGCTGCTGAAGGACAACATCGCCACCGGCGACGGCATGCGCACCACCGCCGGCAACTATGCCCTGAAGGACTGGCAGCCCGACCGCGACGCCTTCCTGGTGCAGCAGCTGCGCGAGGCCGGTGCCATCATTCTGGGCAAATCCAACCTCTCGGAGTGGGCGTACTACACTGACCCCTGCGCGCCAAGCGGCTTCTCGGCCCTCGGCGGGCAGACCCGCAACCCCCACGGCCCCTACGACCCCCTCGGCTCCAGCTCGGGCTCGGCCGTCGCGGTGGCCGCCGAGCTGACGACGGTGAGCGTGGGCTCAGAGACCTTCGGCTCGCTGGTGCAGCCGGCGCGGGCCAATGGCGTGGTCGGCATGCGCCCGAGCAAGGGCCTGGTCAGCGGCGACTACATCATCCCGCTCGAGCCGACCCTCGACACCGCCGGCCCGATCGGCCGCTCGGTGACCGATGTGGCCGTGCTGCTGAGCGCCCTGGCTGCCACTGACCCGAACGACCCGGACACCGCCGCCGCCGCCGAGCTCGCCGACGTCGACTTCACGCAGTACCTCTCGCTCGACGAGGCGCGCAAGCTGCGCGTCGGGGTCATCGTGCCCGATCGCACGCTGCCGTTGCCCGCAGATGAGCTCGCGCAGGCCACCCCCGAAGAGCTCGTGGCGCTCCTGGGGACGTTCCAGCCCCTGCTCTTCACCCCGAACCAGCAAGTCCTCGATCTGCTGAACAGCCAGGGGATCGCGGTGGTCTTGATCAAGGAGAGCGAGCTGCCGCCGAGCATCGCAGGCACGCAATCTGCCTACATTGCCTACGGCTTCCGGGAGGGCATCAGCCGCTTCTTCAGCGGTCTGGGCAAGCCTGCGCCGATCCGCTCACTCGAGGATGTCGTGGCGACGGTGAACGAGGATCCGGCCGCCCGCGCGCCCTACGGGCAGCGCGATGTCGAGGGCGCCGTCGCGACCACCATCACCGCCGAGCAGTACGCGGCCGCCGTGCGCGCGGCGCGGCAGACCGCCGAGGACTGGCTCGCCGCCGCCCAGGCAACCTACAACGTCGACGTGATGATGTACGGCGCGCTGTACGCGAACCTCAGCGCTGCCGGCGCCCCCGCGCTCAATATCCCCATTGGGCGCCGGGAGGGCTCGAACGAGCCGACCGGGGTCTACCTCACCGGTCCGCGCTTCTCGGACGCCAGGCTGATCGCGGTGGGCTACGCCCTGGAGCAGGCCCTGAAGGTTCGCCTGGTGCCCGACCTGGACGCGACCGTTAAGGAGATCGACGCAGTGACCGGGCGCTGAGTGCTTACAGGTCCTGCTTGTGACAGAGCAAAGCGGGCTATTCAGGGAGGG
>JAAXUL010000825.1 GCA_013336035.1 Chloroflexales bacterium | reverse complement strand
TCGAGCAGCGCGATCTCGGCGCGGTGCGAGGGGACGTGCAGGGCCTGGACCAGGGCCAGGGCCTGCTCTTCGACGGCGGGCGGCACAGTGACATGGGGCAGGATCGCCCGGGCCGCCTCGACCTCCTCGGCGAGGGCGGCCGTCTGAGCGGCGTAGGCGGCGCGGAAGGCGGCCGGATCGGCGCGAAAGGCCTGGGCCCGCCGGTAGACCTCGAGGCGCTGGTGTGGCTCGGCGAGGGGCGCCACCCAGACCCGCAGCCCGAAGCGGTCAAGAATCTGCGGGCGCAGCGGGCCCTCCTCGGGGTTCATCGAGCCGACCAGCACGAAGCGGGTGGGGAAGAGGCGCGTCATCGGCCCGCGGCGCACCAGGGTGCGGCCCTGGGCCGCCGCGTCGAGGATAGAGCCGACCACGGCCGTGTCCAGCAGGTTGACCTCGTCGACGTAGAGCAGGTTGCCGTGGGCGCGGGCGAGGATGCCGGGCTCGAGCAGCACCCGCCCCTGCTCGAGGGCCACCCGCTCGTTGACGCCGCCCACCACATCCTCGATGCGCGCGTTGAGCGGCAGCTCGACCAGGCGCATGCGCTCGCGGAGCAGCCGGGGCTCGCCGCCGGGGCCCTCGTCCTCGCGCTCGACGACGGGCAGCACATCGAGCAGGCCGCGCACAGCGGTGGTCTTGCCCACGCCGTAGGGGCCGCTCAGCAGCACGCCGCCCACGCCGGGGTTGACCAGGCCGAGCAGCAGGGCCATCTTCAGCTCGGTCTGGCCCACGAGGGCGAGCAGCGGGAAGGAGAGGACTTCGTCCATGAGCCTCTGAGGGCCCGGCTACAGCATCTCGATCTCGTACGCCCCGATCGGGCAGTCGGGGCGCTGCTTATCGATAAAGCGGATGACGGCCTCGATCTGGCCGTGAGCGTACCCCTGAGAGGTCGAGACGCAGGCGATGCCCAGGACAGCGCTCTGCCAGAGGTCCTGGTCGTCGACCTCGGCGATCGAGACGTTGAACTCGTTGCGCACCCGGGCTATGATCGACTTCACCACCTGCCGCTTGTCCTTCAGCGACAGGGCTATGGGGATCGAGAGCTGAAGCGTGCAGACGCCAATGACCATAGTGTTTAGTTCAGGCTTCCCATCCCCGAGAAGCCCTCGCCAGTCGCGCGCTTGCCGGTGGGCATCAGCGCCAGCTCGGTGCGCATATCGCCGGTGATCTCGCGCAGGCGGGTGATGAGGCTGGACTCGAGCCAGTGCTGCTTGCGCGCTGCCGGCACCTGGAGCCGGTCGGCGAGGTAGTAGGCCAGCTCCATCGGCTCGACCGGCAGGTCCTCGGGCTGCACAGGCACGCCCGTGGCCGCGGCGACAGCCTGCCAGTAGCGCTCGTAGGTAGCCCGCAGCTCCTCCTCGGCGGCGGCGGCGCTCGGGGCGACCACCTCGGGCAGCTCGAGCACCGAGGCGATCAGATAGGGCGCCCGCTGGATCACATGCTGGATGCGGAAGCGCTCGCGGCCCACGGCCGTAAGCAGAAAGCGGCCGTCCTCGAGGCGCACATTGGCGCTAATCTCGGCTACAGTGCCGACATTGTAGGGCTCGGCCGGGCGGGCGCCGAGGCGGCCCTCCTCAACCTCATCGCCCTGACGGATGAGCACCACGCCGAATGGGCTCTGCTCCTCGAGGCAGCGGCCGATCATCTGCCTGTAGCGCTCCTCGAAGATATGCAAATTGATCGTCGCCCCGGGGAACAGGATCGAGCCCAGGGGGAACAGGGGCAGCTGGCGGATCATTGCTCCGCACCTCCACGCCTCGACAACATTTATTCCTCGTGCCACGAACATGTCACGACTGTCAGCTCGACGGGGCCGGCGTTCAGGTCGATGGTAAACTCGATCTCGGGGCCAGAGAAGGCCTGCACGGCGGCGTGGTTATCGTAGGGCGCCACCATCCCCTCGTGGAGCACCAGCACGCTCCCTACGCGCAGGTCGAGCAGCTCGGGGCGCATCTCGGCGCAGCTAGAGCCGACGGCGGACAGCAGCAGGCCCCAGTCGGGAATGCCACGCCTCACCGCAGAGCGCAGAGCGCGCGAGCGTGTCACGGCGTCGACGACCAGCCGGGCCGACTCCTCGCTGGTGGCGCCGCGCACCCGCACGTTAATGATCTTACCACTGCCGGCCGCATCGCGCACGATCTGCTGGGCCAGATCCGCGCACAGGAACTCGAGGGCCTCCTGGAAGGCCGCAAACTCACGCGAGCCGGCGTTGGTGATCGGGGCATTGCCAGCGCTCCCGTTGGCGAGGATAAGCACGCTGTCGTTCGGGCTGCCGTCGCCATCCAGGCTCAGCCGGTTGAAGCTGCGCCCCGCGCTGTGGTGGAGGGCCTGCTGGAGCAGCCGCTGATCGATCGCCAGGTCGGTCGTGAGCACACAGAGCAGGGTCGCCAGGCGCGGGTGGATCAGACGCGTGCCCTTGGCCATGCCGGCCAGAATGCAGCGCTGCCCATCGCGGAGCTGCACGCGCAGGGCCCGCTCTTTGGGCCGGCTGTCGGTGGTGAGGATGGCCACGGCGGCCCGCTTGCCGCCCCCGCTGTCGAGCTCGCTCACGGCGCGCCTGATGCCATCGCGCAGCTTCTGCATCGGCAGGGGCACCCCGATGATGCCAGTAGACATCAGCAGCACGCCATCGCGGGGGATCTCGAGCTCATCGGCAACCAGCTTGGCACACTCGACGGCGTCGGTCAGCCCGGGCTGGCCGGTGCCGGCGTTGGCGTGCCCCGAGTTGATCAGCACGGCCCGCATCGCCTCGCGGTTACGCGAGAGGATGGCCTGGCTCAGGAAGACCGGCGCCGCCTTGGTCAGGCTGGTGGTGAACATCGCCGCCACCCTGGCCGGCTGCATCGAGAAGACCAGGGCCAGGTCACGCGCCTTGCTCCCGTCCTTCAGCCCGCACGAGACGCCCGTGGCCCGAAAGCCCGTGGGGCTGGCGATATGGCCGTCCTCGAAGATGGTGTAGGTCATCGCTTCGCGATGGGAGGGGCCTGGGGCGGGCCAGGCCCACCCCGAGCCTCACCCACCCCTCTAGAACGTCACCATACTCGGCACAGTAGGCCCTTCAGATACTCGCTCTCCGGGAAGGTCAAGAGCACCGGGTGGTCCGGCCCCTGGCCGAGGCGCTCGACGATCTGCACGTCGCGGCGAGCGTCCACGGAGGCCCCGAAGACAATCTTCTGGAACAGGTCGGGCGAGACGAGACCCGAGCAGCTGAAGCTGGCCAGGATGCCGCCTGGCCGCAGCAGCTGCATCGCCAGCAGGTTGATATCCTTGTAGCCGCGGGCGGCCCGCTCGATCTGATGCTGGCTGTGGGCGAACTTGGGCGGGTCGAGAATCACCACATCGAAGGTGCGGCCCTCGGCCCGGTACTGGCGCAGGACGCGGAATACGTCGCCCTCGACCAGCTCGGCGGAGGCCCCGGGAGCCCCGAGGTCGAGGTTGGCCCGGGCCAGCTCAAGGGCGCCCGCCGACGTGTCGATCAGGGTCAGGCCGGCGGCCCCCGCGCGGGCCGCGTAGACGCTGAAGCCACCGCTATAGCTGAAGCAGTCGAGGACAGCGGCGCCGTCGCAGTAGGCCGCCACGCGGGCCCGGTTGGCCGCCTGGTCGAGATAGTGGCCAGTTTTCTGGCCGCCGCACAGGTCCACCAGCATCGAGGGCGGCTCGGCGCCCGCGCCGCGCAGCGTGAGCGGACGCAGCACGAGCCGCTCGGGGGGCGGCTCGCCCCAGAGGGGGCCCTCGCGTGGAGGCAGGCCCTCTTTCTCGCGCACCTCGGCGTCGCTGCGCTCGTAGATACCGCGCGGCGCGAGCAGCTCGGCCAGGGCCGCCGTGACGGCCTCGGCCCGCGCGGCAATGCCCTGGGTCAGGAGCTGTACGACCAGATATGGGCCGTAGCGGTCGACGATCAGGCCGGGCAGCCCATCGGACTCGCTGAAGACCAGGCGGCAGGCCCCGTCGGGGCCGTCGGCGAGGCCGGCGCGCCCGGCGATGGCCCGCGCGATCGCCGCCCGCAGCCAGAGCTCATCGAGCGGCTGGTCAACGTCCCAT
>JAAXUL010000824.1 GCA_013336035.1 Chloroflexales bacterium | reverse complement strand
CTGGGTGAGGCGGGCCTTTTTGCGGGGCGCCCGCCCGCCGCGCTGGGCCGCGGCTCGGGCGCCCGGCCGGTGATCGCTCAGGTCGTCGCGGTTCTCGCCATAGGCGACCCAGCCCAGGCCGCGCTCGTCGGCGATGGCCTGCAGGCGCGCGAATAGCTCGCTTTTGCAGAAGTAGCAGCGGTTGGTGGGGTTGGCGGCGTAGCGCGGGTCGGCCACCTCGCCGGTATCGATCACGAGGTGCTCGATATCCGCCAGGCGGGCCAGATCCCCGGCCTGGCGCAGCTCGCGCCGCGGCAGCGAGGGCGAGTTGGCGGTGACCGCTATGGCGCGTGTGCCGAGCACCTCTTGGGCCACCCGGGCGAGCAGCACGCTGTCTACGCCGCCCGACATCCCGATCACCACCCCGCCCATCTCGGCGAGGATGGCTCGCAGGTAGGCCTCCTTCGCGTCAAGCAGCGGGTTATAGAGCTCATCCTGTACAACCATCCTGCGCCCTCCTGCCTAGAACACCAGTCACGTTATCATTTATCACGAAGTTCACGAACACGAAGGCCGGATGAGGGCCTCCAGATTATGATGCTTTCAGTTACGACGAAGGCTGGCCTCTGTCTGCGGCGAGGGCGTTGATCGTGCTGGCGGCGTAGCCGGCGCCGAAGCCATTGTCGATGTTGACCACTGTGAGCCCGGCGGCGCAGCTGTTGAGCATTGCGAGCAGAGCGGCCAACCCGCCGAAGCTGGCGCCGTAGCCGACGCTGGTGGGCACGGCGATCACGGGTCGGCGCACCAGCCCGCCCACGACGCTGGGCAGGGCGCCCTCCATGCCGGCCACCACAACCAGGACGCTGGCCCGCTGCAGCTCGTCGAGGTGGGCGAGCAGCCGGTGCAGCCCGGCGACGCCCACGTCGGCGATGCGCTCGACGGTGTTGCCCATCAGCTCGGCCGTGACGGCGGCCTCCTCGGCTACGGGTAGGTCGGCCGTGCCGGCGCAGATGACCAGGATCTTGCCCGGTCGCTTCGGCAGCGCCGCGTGCTCGACGATGATCGTGCGGGCCAGCGTGTGATAGCGGGCCGCGGGCACCGCGCCGCGCACGAGCTCGTACAGCTCGGGGGTGGCCCGTGTGGCCAGCACGGGGCCAGGCCCCTCGGCCAGGCGGGCGATGATCGCGGCGGCCTGGGCGGGCGCCTTGCCCTGGCAGAAGACCACCTCGGGGAAGCCGGACCGCAGGGCCCGGTGGGTGTCGAGATGGGCAAAGCCCAGATCTTCGAAGGGCAGTCGGCGCAGCGTCGCCAGGGTGGCATCAATGCCGGCCTCGCCGCTCCTCACCCGCTCTAGCAGATCGCGCAGGGCTCGCTCATCCATGGGCTAGATCTCGATCACCTGCCCGTCGCGCCCGACCTCGGCCAGGCCATCGAAGCCCCCGGCGCGCACCTCGGCCAGGGCGTCGGCCTCGGGCATGGTCCAGCGGGGGCTGTAGTGGACGAGGACCAGGCGCCGGGCGCCAGCGGCGGCGGCTACTGCGCCCGCCTGGCGGGGCGAGGTGTGGCCGGCGAAGGGCTCGGGGGTGGTCGCCTCGTGGATGAGCACCTGGGCGCCCGCCGCCAGGGCCTGCACCGCGGGGCAGGGCTCGGTGTCGGCAGAGTAGAGCAGCGCCCGCCCGCCCGCCGGCGCCTCGAAGCGCAGGGCCAGGCAGGGCCGGCTGTGGGCCGTCAGCGCGGTGCGGATCTGCCAGCCCTCGCTCAGGGGGAGTGTGTCGCCGGCCTCGACGGGGCGCCACTCGGGCGGGACATAGTACTCGACGCGCATGGCCTCGATGCTGGCCCGCAGGATCGCCAGGGTCGGCTCGAGGCCGTAGATCGGCAGGGGCGCCTCGCGCCCGCCCAGGCGCATGCTGAAGATCAGACCCGGCAGGCCGTTGATGTGGTCGCAGTGGCTGTGGGTGACGAGCACACCGGCCAGGCCCTGAGGGTCGACCCCCGCCCGCAGCAGGCGCTCGTAGGTGCTGCCCCCGGCGTCGACCAGCAGCGGGCCGCCTGGCCCCGCCCAGACCATGTGGGTGTTGCCCCGGTCTATGTCGGGCAGGCCTGTGCCTGTGCCCAGAAGGATCATGCGCGGCATCGTTTGCTCCACAGATCGCACCTATGCGGTCCGACGCACATCATAGCATGCCCTGGCCTCCTCGATGAGGTGAGGCTGCGCCGCCGCGAGCGCATCGCCGCGCTCGTGGCGGCGCCGGCCCATCAGTGGCTCGATGTCGCGCGTCACGGCGCGGGCAACGAATGTCCATCCGCCTTTGTAAAGCTATTCCATGGGCACTAGGCGCTGTCGTAGAGCATAAATTGCCGCCTGAGTACGGTCCGCGAGATGTAGCTTTGATAATATATTACTTACATGGGTCTTGATCGTCTTCTCTGACACGATGAGCGTGTCAGCTATTTCCTTATTAGACTTACCCTTAGCGATAAGGCGCAAGACCTCCATCTCACGGGGGGTGAGCTGGTCGACGGGGGCCTCGCCGGGGCGGGGGGCACTGAACTCCTGCATCAGCTTAGCGGCGACCTCGGGGTGGAGCACGGCCTCGTTGCGCTGGGCGGCGCGGATAGCGTGGGCCAGATCCTCGGGCGAGACGTCCTTGAGCAGATACGAGATAGCGCCGGCCTTGATGGCGGGGAAGACCTTATCATCGTCGGCGAAGCTGGTGAGCACGATCACCCGGGTGCTGGGGCTGGCGGCCTTGACGCGCCTGGTGGTCTCGACGCCATCGATGCCGGGCATCACCAGGTCCATCAGGATCACATCGGGCAGCAGCTCGCGGGCCAGCTGCACGCCCTCCTCGCCGCTCGAGGCCTCGCCGACGATATCGATGTCGCCCTGGAGCTCGAGGAAGTCGCGCAGGCCCTGGCGGACCACCCGGTGGTCGTCGATGAGCATCACATTGATCGTCTCCATCGCGTCGCTCCTTTCGAAGAGCTTTTCCTTGCGGCTAAGGGGCGCTGGTGCGCGGCACGGTGACGATCACCTCAGTGCCGCTGCCGACTGACGAGCGGATCTCCATGGTACCGCCGATCTCGGCGGCGCGCTCGCGCATGCTGAGGACGCCGAGGTGGCGGCCATCGCCGGTTGGGGTGGAGTTGGGGTCGAAGCCCTGGCCGTCATCGGTGACCCGGACGCTAATGTGGTCATTGGCGAACTCGAGGGTCACCTGGACCGTCTTGGCGTTGGCGTGCTTGATGACATTGTTCAGGGCCTCCTGGACAATCCGATAGAGGGCCTGCTCGCTACCGCGGGCGAGGCGCTCGTCGCCGACCACGCTGAGGCCGATGGTGATGCCCTCGCGGCGCGAGGTCAGCTGGGCGTGCTGCTGGAGCGCCGCGACGAGCCCCTGGTCGCGCAGGGCGGGCGGCCGCAGCTGGAAGATCAGGGCCCGCATCTCGGCCAGGGCGGTCGTCGAGGTCTCCTGGAGGCGCTCGAGCTGGGCGGCGACGCGCTGGGGGTTGCGCTCGAGCTGGGCGCGGGCCGCCTGCGAGGTGAGGGTCATGCTGAAGAGCTGCTGGGTGACGCTGTCGTGGAGCTCGCGGGCCAGGCGGTTGCGCTCCTCGAGCACGGCGGCCGACTGGGCCTTGCGATAGAGGCGGGCGTTCTCGAGGGCGCCCGCCAGCACATCGGCGACCGTCTCGAGGATGTGGACATCCTCCAGGGTAAAGGCGCCGACCTCGGGCGACTCGATGTTGAGCACACCGAGCAGGCGGCCGCTGGCCATAATCGGCACGGCCAGCTCGGCGCGGGTGGTGCCGCGCTCGGCGAGGGCGAGGAAGTCGGGGTCGTCGCGCACGTCGTCGACGCAGAGGATCTGGCCGCCGCGGGCGGCGCGGCCGATCAGGCCCAGGTTGACGTGCTGTTTGTACTCGGCGCTGAAGGGGAGGTAGATCCCGTCAGTGGCGACAAGGCGCAGCTCATTGGTGTCCTCGTCGGCCAGGAAGAGGTCGACCTGGGGGTAGCCGAAGCCGCTGCGGATCTGGCTGGTGACCTGGGGCAGGCTGCGATCCTGGTCGAGCGAGGCGGTCGCGGCGCGGGCGATCGCG
>JAAXUL010001603.1 GCA_013336035.1 Chloroflexales bacterium | reverse complement strand
TCTCGAACCGGGGCTTGCTGCCCGTGACCATCAGGGCCTCGACGTTGGCGTGCTGGAAGATGCTGGTGATTGTGGCGGCCATTGGAGGGCTCCTTACTGGTGTGCGGACCTTTTCTCTCACTCCCTCATTATAGCGCAACAGCGCTCAAATGTCAATTACAACTATGTCACCCTGATGCGTCAGAACGCGATACGGGCACTGATAAGGAACGGAAAGGGTTTACACCTGGCGGATGTACAGGCCGCGATCCGGGTCGTAGTCGAGGCGGTCAATCGGCACGACCGGCCCGAACAGCGGGTCGTCGAGGTAGACCACATCCCCGGCCTGCCAGAAGCGCGGCGGCGCGAAGCGGAACAGCGCGCCGACAAGCTGCGAGTCGAGGCGCTGGGCCAGCAGCGCCCGCGCGCTGGCCTCGCTGACGGGCCGAACCTCGCCGACGGGGACTCCTGCCAGCTGCGCCACCTCCGCTCCTCGACCTTCCATAAAAAAGCCTCCTTGCTGGTTCTTGCGGTAGCCTAGCACGGTCAGGAGGTCCGCGCCGAGCCGCTGTGCGAGCCGGCTCGGCCGACGGCCACGTTGGCAAAGACCCGCGTAAGGAGCACGTTGAGGGCGTCGACCTGGTCGTCGTGCGCGCCGGCGGGGAAGGCGAGCAGCTCGCGCTCCAGGGCCGGCAGGTAGGCGCCCGGGCAGAACACCACGCGCTCGCCCTCGAAGTAGGGCGCGTTGGCCCGGGCGTGGACCAGCTTGCCGCTCTTGTGAGGCGGCACCGCGACGATCGGCAGGCGCGTCTCGCGCCGGAGCATCTGCTGGATGGCGATGCCGCTGCTGGCGTCCTCGATGAGCACGACCCGGGGGTCCCAGGCGGCGGCCTGCTGCTCGACCGCGCGCTTGAGGTCGGGCGTCTCCATCCGGTCGCGGAAGACATCGAGGACGTAGACCTTGTTCTGGCGCACGCCGGCGGTGATGCACACCGAGTAGTCGCCGATGCGCGACGAGGCGGTATCCCAGGCCTGAATGATGTACTCGAAGACCAGCTCGCCGCGGGCGTTGGTCGGGGGCTGCTCGTAGACGAACCAGTCGCGCTGATAGAGGCCGCCGGTCTCGGCCACCGGGCGCTGCTGATAGAGGGCGTAGTAGTCAATCCCCATCAGGCCACGAATCTCGGCCAGGGCCTCCTCGTCGAAGCGCTCGGGGCACAGCGCCTGGCCGACCTCGCGGCCCAGGGGGTCGTCCTCCTCGGCCTCGGCGGGCAGCGAGCAGATCGTCCAGTTCGGGCCGTCCGGGCTGGCGAGGATGCGGCCGGCCAGGTCGTCCTCGTGCCACCGGGTAATGATCAGGATGACGGCCCCACCCGGCTCGCGCCGGGTCGTCATGTCGTTGGTGAACCAGTCCCAGGTCTTGTCGCGGTAGGCCTCGCTGTTGGCGTCCTCGCGGGACCGCACCGGGTCGTCAATGATGATCAGGTCGCCGCCGCGCCCGGTGGGTGCTGCGCCCACGGCCGCGGTGCGGAAGCCACCGCCGCCAACGACCTCCCACTCGGCCGCGCTGTTCTTGAGGCCCCGCCCGAGCAGCCCGCGGGCGGCCGCGAGGCGGCGAGAGATCG
>JAAXUL010000823.1 GCA_013336035.1 Chloroflexales bacterium | reverse complement strand
CCTTCTGGCCGCCCGGCTTGGCTACCTTTACTTCGACACCGGAGTCATGTACCGGGCGCTGACCCTCGCCGCGATGCGGGCCGGCCTCGACCTGCACGACCGCGGCACCGTCGAAGATCTGGCAGCCCGCGTTGTGATCGAGGTCACGCCGCCCACGCAAGAGGACGGACGCCAGTACACGGTGCTCGCCGACGGCGCCGATGTCACCTGGCCGATCCGCGCCCCCGAGGTCGAGCGCGAGGTCTCGCTGGTCGCCAGCTACCCCGGCGTGCGCCGCGAGCTAGTGCGCCAGCAGCAGGCCATCGGCCAGCGTGGACACGTGGTTATGGTCGGACGCGATATCGGCACCGTGGTCATGCCCGAGGCCGAGCTGAAGATCTTTCTCGAGACCTCGCTCGATGAGCGGGCTCGCCGTCGGGCCGACGAGGCCCGCGACCAGCCCCCCGTCGCCATGATCACGCAGGTGCGCGAGAACCTGGCCCGCCGCGACCATATGGACCAGCACGTCATGCGGCCCGCCAGCGACGCCGTCGTCCTCAGCACCGATGGCCTCTCTCCCGACGATGAGGTCACCTGGATTATGGACTATCTGGCCCGGCAAGGATGAGCCCCGCCCAGTTCCAGGAGCAACCCGCCTATGCCGATCTCTGATTGGTTCCGCAAGCGGCTTGAGCTCGACGCCGAGTCATCTGTCGAGCTAGGCAGCCAGGAGCAGATCATCCACGTGACGGGCCGCCACTATGTCGTGCTCCTTGGCCGCCTGGTCATCCCAGTCCTCTTGCTGCTGCTCTTCGGCTTTCTGGCCTTCTACCGATCAATCGGCGGCGGCTTCCTCGTCACCGAGACGGGCGCGCCCACAGGCTTCGACCCGATTAACGTCCTGCTGGTCGGCCTGATGATCGCGCTGGCCCTGGCCTGGACAATCCTCTGGATGCGCGGCAAGAAGACCAGCCGGGTGCGCAATATCATGGTCGTGGCCGGGCTCACCATCGGCCTGCTGGCCTACTTCCGCTACAACGGCGGGCGCGTCTTCTTTATCGACCAGACGATGTTCGGCGGGCAGGGCAGCGACCTGTTGAACTGGCTGCTGATCGGCCTCACCGCTGCGAGCTTGATCGCCATCATCTTCATCTTCTACGACTGGCTCAACGACGAGCTGATCGTCACCAACCAGCGGGTGATCTACGACAATGACCAGGTGATCATACCGCGCCTGCTCGAGCAGCGCGTCCAGCAGCAGATCTTCCTGGAGGATGTCCAGGACGTTAACACGGCCACCAAGACCTACCCCCAGCAGTGGTTCGGCTACGGCAAGATTGAGGTCAAGTCGGCCCGCTTCCATGGCAATATCGTCTTCGATGCAGCCAACGCCCCCCAACGTATGCAGAAGGCGATCATGGACCAGGTCAAGGCTCTGCGCAAAGCCGCGACCAACCAGGATTACAACCGCCTGGTGTCCGAGCGGGTCTATAGCGAGAAGGCCGCGGCCGCCCCGAAGCCCCAGCTCAAGACCAGGACCAGGACGAAAGAGACCCAGGCGTGGCGCTGGCTGCGAAGGATCGTCCCAGAAAACCCTGAGATCAATGAGCAGACAGGCCAGTTCGTCTGGCGCCCTCACTGGCTGTTCCTGCTGCGAGCCTTGCTCGGCCCATTCACGCTGCTCGTGGGCGGCCTGCTGATCATTCTGATCGGGACGCGCCTGATCGCGCTCGATGCCTTCTGGTTCACGGTCGCGACGGTCGCGCTGATCTTGTGGTGGCTCGGCTGGACGGCCTGGGAGTTTGAGGACTACCGCAATGACATGTACATCCTCACCCCTGACAAGGTGATCGACATCGAGAAGAAGCCCTTTGGCCCCGAGGGCCGGCGCGAGGCTGGCCTCAGCCAGGTGAACAATGTCTCTTCGCAGACAACCTACCTCAGCAACCTCCTCGGCTACGGCGATGTAGTGCTGAGCACGGCCGGCGGCGGGGGCAGCTTCACCTTCAATAAGGTACCGCGCCCGGCCGATGTGGTCGGACTAATCACTGAGTACAATGTGCGCGCCAAGCGCGCCGACAAGTATCGACCGCTCAACGACACCCTCGAGCTGCTGAAGTCCTACCACGAGGCGCAGATCCAGCGCGATGAGCTCAACCGGCCGCCGGCCTAGCGCGCGCCCGCACTCCCCTGCCCTCTGCTCCGACCAGAGTCGCGGGGGAGGCCAGTCACGGGAGATCCCCTTTGAACCTCAGGCCCCAGCTGGCTCTGCTGGCCTTGCTCTGCGCCGGCCTGCTGGCCGCCCCGGCGCGAGCCCAGGAGCCGCCCCCGGTGACCCTTGAGGTCAGGGCCGGCTACGATGCCAGCAGCCACTACCGCGTGGGCTACTGGTTCCCCGTCAGCGTCGTCGTCGCCAACGACGGCCCCGACCTACGCGGCACTGTCGAGTGGCGCTTTCCCGGCGACGGCGAGGCGTCCTTTCGCTACGAGCTTGACCTGCCCCGCGGCGCCCGCAAGGGCGTGAGCCTTCCCGTGGTGGCGATAGACACCGAGCGCGCGGCGAGCGTAACCCTGGTGGCCGAGGGCGCCCAGCTGGCCCGCGCCCAGATACGCCTCGACCCCATCGACGGCCAGCAGGCGGCGATTGGCGTGATCAGCGCCGACCCCGCGCTGCTGAACAGCCTGGCGGCAGCCACTATCGCTAACAACACGGCCACCCCGATCGTCCACCTCGACGCGGCCAGCCTACCGAGCGACGCCACCCTCCTGGCCGGGCTCGACGTCATCTTTATCCACGACCTGGTGACGACCAACCTCTCGGGGGCGCAGCGCTCGGCCATCGAGCTCTGGGCGCGCCTCGGCGGCCAGCTGGTGGTTGGCGGCGGCGCCAGGGCCGAGCAGACCACGCCTGGCCTGGCCCAGATCCTGCCGGTCGAGGTCGGCAAGCCGCGACCGAACATATCCACGGCGGCCCTGGGCGCCCTGGCCGCGCGCGACGACCTGACCAACCTGCTGCCGACGACCACGGCCAGCGCGGTTAGGCCCCGCCCAGGGGCCGTGCAGCTCGACCGCGACGGCCTGCTGACGGCCTGGGACCTGGGGGCGGGGCGGGTGATCTTCGCCGCATTTGACCTGGCCGCCCTGCGGACATGGGCGGGCGAGGCCGCGCTGTGGGAGCGTGTGCTGCCCATCGAGCCGCGTATGAATATGGGCCAATCATTCCGCTGGCGCAACGAGAACCTGCTACGCGACACCCTCGCGCTCCCAGCCCTGCGGCTGCCCTCGACGGGCCTGCTGCTGCTGCTGATGACGCTCTACATCGTCGTCGTCGGCCCAGTGAACTTCCTGGTACTGCGGCGGCTGCGGCGAGTCGAGCTGGCCTGGGTGACCACACCCCTGCTGGTGCTGGCCTTCACGGCGGCGGCCTATGGCGCCAGCTTTGCCCTGCGGGGAACTCGCCCCCAGATCACGCAGCTCGCCATTGTCCAGAGCTTCGAAGGGCAGCCCCAGGGGCAGAGCACGGCCTTTATGGGCGTCTTCTCGCCCCAGCGGCGTGCCTACAGGCTCGACTTCGCCCCAGAGGCCCTGGTGACGCCCGGCACCTTCGAGAGCTTCCAGTTCGAGAACGAGCCGGTGACGAGTGACGGCGCCACCACCGGCGTGCGCGATCTGCTGATCGACGTCTCGGCACTGCGCACCCTCATGGTCGAGGCGCCCGTGGCCACGACCCCTACGGTGCAGAGCACGCTGCAGGTCGACACGCGCGGCCGGGTGCGGGGCCAGGTGCGCCTAGCCGGCGACACCACCCTGCGCGACGCCCTGATTGTCACGGGCGCTTCGGCCCAGCGGCTAGGCGATCTGCGCCCTGGCGACCAGGCAACGGTAGACCTGCGGGCCGACCAGCAGAACTTCCCCGACCTGGGGAGCTTCGGCGAGCCCGGGCTGATCAACCGCTACCAGGTGCTCACTAACCTCTTCGGCTACGACCGCTTCGCACTGGGCGGGCCCACCTTCCAGGGCGAGCAGGGCATCCCCGACGCTGACGGCGTCTACCTGCTTGGCTGGGCCAACACCGTCGCCATCGGGGCCAGCATCGACGGCGAC
>JAAXUL010000822.1 GCA_013336035.1 Chloroflexales bacterium | reverse complement strand
CTCGTCGCCCCATCCAGATGGCCCAGGGCCGCCACGAGCGCCGTCGCCGGGGTCAGCGCCCCGGGCGGGTAGACCGCATCGAGATCACTCCAGGAGCCCATAATTGCCTCCTCGGCGCACACATAACTTCAGCCACCAGCGCGCCCGATTGTACCATTGGGCGCACGCTGGGCACAACATAGCCCGCGGGCCTCGGCCGCCGGGCAGAGGAGCAGAGCCCCGGCGCGTGCCCCTACAGCACCTCGCCGAGGGGCACGCGCTCGATGCGCAGATTCATACGCGAGAGTCGCGGCACCACGTCGCCATAGCCGCGCTCGAGCATATGAACGCCGCGAATGATCGAGGTGCCGCGGGCGATCGCCGCCGCGATGATGTAGGCCAGGCCCGCGCGCAGGTCGGGGATGGTGATCACCGTGCCGTCGGCCCGCAGGGGCGTGGGGCCCACCACGATCGCGCTATGCTCATGGTTCTTGTCGCTGAAGCGGCAGGGCAGCCCGCCCAGGCAGTGGGTCGTCAGCTGCGTGTTGGCGCCAAGCTCGTTCAGAGCCTTCAGGTAGCCAAAGCGGTTCTCGTAGACCGTCTCGTGGATGATCGAGATCCCGTTGGCCTGGGTCAGCAGGATGGCGAAGGGCTGCTGCCAGTCGGTCGAGAAGCCCGGGTAGACATCGGTCTCGACCACGGTGGGAAGCAGCGGGCCGCGGCGGAAGAAGCGCACCGTCCGCTCGTCGAGCAGTTCGAAGCCGCCCCCGACCTGCTGGAAGTATGCCAGGAAGTTGCCCAGGTTGTTGGGGTTGATCCCGCCGACCGTGATATCGCCGTCCGAGGCGCCGGCCAGGCAGGCCCACGAGGCCACCTCGATGCGGTCGCCGAGGATCGGCATACGGGTACCCTGGAGACGCGGCACACCCTCGATCTTAATCTCGCGGCCGGCCGAGGTGAAGATCACCGCCCCCATCGCGCGCAGCAGCGTGATCAGCTCGATGATCTCGGGCTCGATCGCCGCGTTCGAGATCACGCTGCGCCCCTCGGCCATCGCCGCCAGGAAGAGGCAGGTCTCAGTGGCGCCCACGCTCGGGTAGGGCAACTTGATCTGGGTGCCGCGCAGCCGCCCGCGCCGCCGCGCCACATAGCCGACCGCGGTCGTCTCGACCTGGCCGCCGAAGTGCTCGATCGCCATCAGGTGGAAGTCCACCGGGCGCTCGCCGATCTTGCAGCCGCCCAGCACCGGCACCGAGACCTCGTCGAAGCGGTGCAGCAGGGCCCCCAGCATCAGGATCGGGATGCGGTTGCTGCCCGAGTCGGGGATAGGCACCCCCGACGAGCGGATCGTCGCCGGGTCTATCGTCATAGCGTCGCCATGGGCCGTCACCGCGACCCCGATCGCCGCGAGCATGTCACGGGTGATCGTCACGTCGCCGATCGGCGGGCAGTTGAGCAGCTGGGTCGGCGTGTCGCCCAGCAGAGCCGCCACCATGGCTTTGGTAGCAAAGTTCTTCGCCCCCAGGGCCGTGATCTGCCCGACCACGGGCTCACCGCCCCGGATACGATACGCCAGCTCGTGTGATGTCATCTCAGGCCTTTCCAGCTACCGCTCGTTCCCGCTGATAATACACTATCCTGCCCGCCGGCCCGGCTCACAAAACCCTGACAGCGGCCACCCTTCGCAGCGCCACACCGGTTGTGGGATGTATACCAGCGGCCGGCGGCCGCTGGCGAACTTTTACGTATAATAGCGAGCAATCTCGCTCCTGCTACGGGGGGGAGCCAATGCGGCACCGCCGGCTCAGGCTGGCCGCTCTTTGTTACGCCAGCGTGTACAATCTTGGTAGCGGTGGGTCCCTTAGCGCTATGGCGGGCCGCCGCAGCTACAGGGCGAGCCGCGCTCGCCTCTTCTGGAGCTTCACCGGTCTGGGGGCTTTGCTCTCGCTCCTCGGCCCCCTTGCCCTGATCGCCGCCGCCCTGGTCGGGATGCTCGCCGACCACGAGGCGGGCGTGGCCATTGCCCTGACCATCCTCCAGCCGGAAAACCTCCTGGGCGAAGTACGGGTGGGCCACGGCCTCATGCAAACTCAAAGCTCAATGTTTACTCCAAGCGGAGCAGCTAATGCTCACACAGCATGATGTCGAGCGCGCCCTGCAGAACTACGACCTCGGGGTCGTACGCTCAGCGCGTCCGGCGAGCCACGGGGTCGTAAACGAGACCGCCTTCGCCGAGACGAGCGCCGGGCGCTATGTCGTGCGCCGCAACCAGCGCAAGCTCGGCCGGGCCTCCCTCGATCTGCGCCACCGCCTGCTCGGCTGGCTGCGCGCCCACGGCTTCCCGGCGCCACGCCTCATCCCCGCCCGCACGGGCGAGACCGCCATCGAGATCGACGGACGCCTGTTCGAGGTCTTCACCTTTATCGACGGCGACGAGTTCAACGCCGACCGGCCCGCCCACCTGATCGGCACCGGTACGGTGCTGGCCCGCTACCACAGCGCCATCGAAGACTTCCCCGACGAGCCGGCATACCAGGGCCCCCGCTACAGCACCTCGTCTCTGCCCGGGCTGATCGAGCGCGCGATGCAGCGCGATGTGATGGGCGACCTCACCGAGCCGCTTAACTGGTACGACCGGCGGGCCGTCGACCTGCGCAAGGCCCTCCCCGAGCCCGCCTACATGGCCTTGCCCCAGGTGCTCATCCACGGCGATGTCCACCGCGACAACCTGATCTTCCGCGGCGACTCGGTCGCCGCGCTGATTGACTTCGACCAGGTGACAATGGACGCGCGCCTGGTCGATGTGGCCGACGCCCTGGTCGACTTCGCCGTCGGCGCCGCCCCATCCGACTGGTACCCCTGGGGCGTGTACGCCGGCCCCCTCGATGCAGAGCGGGCGCGAAACTTGCTACGGGGGTACTGCCAGATGAACCCGCTGACGCCCGCCGAGCGCTCTGCCCTGCCTGTCATCGTCGAGGTGATCTGGCTCCAGGGCAATCTCCGCCGCGTCCTCATGACCCTCGACGCCGAGCCCGACTACCACCTCGAGGTGCTGGGCCAGGGCCGCCGCCTCGCCACATGGCTGCACGAGAACCGCAAGTGCCTCGAAGTGGGCTAGTGGCGCACCACAGTGATTCTGCTGGATCGTGGCGTTAGGGCGCCCACAAGGGGCGCCCTAACCTCGCCACTATACACTATTATGAGGAGCAGCGCCTATGAGCGACCGCGCAGACTACAGCGACGAGGAGTGGGCCACGATCATCGCCGCGCCCGTGGCTGTGATCGCCGCCGTGATCGGCTCTAGCCCCAGCGGGCCGGTGGCGATCATGCGCGAGGTCGGGGCCGCCGTGGGCCGCTTCGAGCAGGCCGCCCAGGAGCTTCGGGGCAACCCTCTGATCGCCGCTGTGCTCGTCACCCTCAAGGGCCGCTTCGAGGCCTTTACCGGCAAGGCCGGCGACCCCGCCGCCGAGCAGGTCGACATCATCGCGCTCGGCAAAGACCAGGAGCGGGCCGTGGCCGCCTGCCGCGCCGCCCGCGATCTGCTCGACCACAAGGCCCCCGCCGAGCCCGCCGCCGAGCTGCGGGCCTGGCTCTACTCGATCGCCGAGGCCGTCGCCGAGGCCGCCCCCGAGGGCGGCTTCCTCGGCATTGGCGGCGAGCAGGTCAGCGCCAGCGAGCGCGCTGTCCTCGCCCGCCTTGCCGAGGCCCTGGGGGTCGCCCTGCCCGCGGCATAGCACACATACAGCCAACGACCGACTTGTCCACCTCACCGCTTGATTTGCTCCGTAGAAGGGCTCAGAGTCCAACGTTATGGTTAGCCAGAGCGTCAACCTGCAAGATTTCCTGATCCTCGGCCCCTGCTGTGGCATCCTCCTGCTCCTGCTCCTCGTCGTCGGCGGCGTGCTCCTGATGCTCCGCGCGATGGGCCCGCCGCCCACGCCCAAGTAGACCACCGACGCGATTTCCGCTTTTCGCGGACGTCGCCCGCCAGCAGCTTGGGCGGGTGTGAAAACTGCTCGATGTGCGTGTCGAGGCTGGGGATGAGATGCGCCGCGTCGTCGGGATTGCCATCGAGGATCTTGGCCTGGGTGATGATGCCACCCTC
>JAAXUL010000821.1 GCA_013336035.1 Chloroflexales bacterium | reverse complement strand
GACGGCGCCAGCCGGATGGCGGGCGCGTAGGACCCCGACCACTGGTAGGGCGGGCCGGCGGCGACCGCCGACTGGAGCTTGGCGATGTTGGCGGGCTGGCCCCAGACCACGTAGGCATTGTTGGGCATATAGGCTACGACCGCCAGATCGAGCATGCGCAGCTCGTCGAGCCACTTGTCGAGCACCGGGCCGACGAACTGCACCAGCCAGAAGCCTTCGCCCGCGGCGGAGACGGCCTCGGCGGTGGCGCTGGGGCCGGCCGCAGTGTCGATGACCGCGTCGCCGCGCAGGTAGATCGTGTCAAAGTCAGCGGGGACGGCCGCGGCGCTCAGGCTTGCGGCGCTGTCTGGCTGCGCGAGGCCGCCGGCTGCGGGGAGCAGCCAGAGCGAAAATGTGCCATAGTCGGCGAGGAGAGATCCGCCAGCGGCGACCACGGCGGCGAGCGCTGCCGTGTCAGTGGCCTCGATCAGCAGCTTCTGGCTCGCGCCGGGCGCGGGGAGGGCTGGCCCGGCGAGGGCGGACGGAAAGGGCGTACCTGCCAGCAATGTAATCAGCACGATGATCCAGGCAGCACGCAGCAGGCGCAATCGACGAGCCGGTCGGGGTCGGCTATACATCGGCGTCTCTCCTTGCACTAGCTGAACAGGAGCACCGGTGTCTCAGCGTGTGATAGTGGATTGACCGCTGCACTATAGATCAACGCAGCAGCTGCGCTTGTTCGTATACAAAGACAGAGAAGGCGGCAGATCAGCTTAGCCCCGAACTATGCTACTCAAGCATCATTCAGGCTAAAATATCGACCCGCCTCTAATGTAACCTCGTACACGACCCGTGGCACTCCAGGCGGGGCCGTCTCCCAGCGCGGGCCACGGCGGGCGACCAGAGCAAGGCCGGCAGCGTCAAGGGCGGACAGGACCTCCGCGTCGGTCCAGGCCCGCTCGGTGTGGGTCTCCTCGCCACGCCACCAGCGCTCGTGGTCGCGCACGAACCAGACGATGCGCCCATAGGCCAGGCGCGTGCTATGGTCGTAGCTCAGCCTATTATAGACAAGGATGCCGTCCGCATCGTGGACGACCTGGTCGCCATCGTCCCAGGCGGCAAACTCGTGCTCGGTATTGAGGTCGAAAAGCAGGCGCCCCCCAGGCCGAAGCAGCCGGGCCGCGCCCGCCAGCGCGAGCTCCAGGTCGCCGTCGCCAGTGAGGTAGTTGAAGCTATCGTAGAGGCAGGTGATCAGGTCAAAGGAGGCGGGGGGCAGGCCGAGGGGCGAGATGGCCGCATCAGCCGATCCGCCTGGCCCATCCGCTATCGGCAGAAACCTGATATCCGCCTCGAGGAATCTGACGGGCAGGCCGGCATCGCGCGCCCGCGCAGCGGCGATCGCGAGCATCCTGGGCGAGCGATCCACCCCCACCACCTGGGCGCCGGCGCGCGCAAGGGTGAGGGCTCCGGCGCCCGTGCCGCAGGCCAGGTCGAGGGCGCGGCGGGGCGGCGAGGTCAGGGTGGGGAGGAGCAGGGCCACCAGGCCCTCGGCGAAGGCGCCCTGCCCGATGGCATCGTAGATGGCCGCGTAATCGCGGTAGATATCCATGCTGGCTTACCGCCGCTCTGGTCGGCTACGCCGCCAGCTGCTCCCATTGCGCGTATTTCTCTGCGAGAAGGGTCTCGAGCTCGGCGTACTGGGTGCCGAGGGCGGTGACCCTCTTGACATCCTGTGCCACACTGGCCCGCTCAAGGTCGGACTTAAGCTTGCCCAGCTCCTGCTCGAGCAGGGCAACCTCGGCCTCGAGGGCGGCCAGGCGCCGCTTGCGCTGGCGATCCTCTTGGGACGAAGGGCGAAGGACTAGGGGTGAAGGCCGGGCGTCGAGGGTCTGCGTGCTGCCCCCGCTCGACGCGCCGGCGTCAGGCTTTGGCCCCTCGTCTTTTGTCTTTGGCCTGGCCGCGGCGGCGGCCTCGCGGGCGGCGGCGAAGTCGCTGTAGCCCCCGAGGTACTCGCGCACGCGGCCACTCTCGACGTTCCAGATCTTATCGGCGATCGCGTCGATAAAGTAGCGGTCGTGCGAGACGAAGAGGATCGAGCCCGGGTACTCCTTCAGCACGCCCTCGAGGGCCTCGCGGGCGCCGATATCGAGGTGGTTGGTCGGCTCGTCGAGGATGAGGAGGTTGCCGGGCAGCAGCGTAAGCTGGGCCAGAGCCACGCGCGAGCGCTCGCCGCCGCTCAGATCGCCGACCCGCTTGAAGACATCGTCGCCGCTAAAGAGGAAGCGGCCGAGCAAGTTGCGGGCGGCCGGCTCGCCCAGGCCCGGGCTGACCCGGGTCAGCTCCTCGAGCACGGTGGCGTCCCAGTTTAGCACATCGTGGCCCTGGGCGTAGTAGCCGATATGCACCTTATGGCCCAGGCGCGGCTGGCCCTGCAGGGGCTTCAGCTCGCCGAGGATCGTGCGCAGCAGGGTCGTCTTGCCGCTACCGTTGGGCCCAAGCAGGGCCACGCGGTCGCCGCGATGGATCTCGAGGTCGTCGGCCCGCAGGAGCACGCGCGGGTCCGACTCGTGACTCCGGTCGCCGGGGTAGCCCACTACCAGGGGGGCGAGGGCGAGGACAAGCTCGCCGCTGCGCAGCTTCGTATCGAGAAAGAGCCGTAGCCTGGTCTGCTCTTTGGGGCGCTCGACCGCGTGGTCGCGCTTGAGGCGCTCGAGGCGCTTCTCGCGGCCTTTGGCCTCGCGGGCGCGCTGGCCGGCCTTGTAGCGCCTGATAAACTCCTCGGTCTTGGCGATAAAATCTTGCTGGGCCTGAAACTCCTTCAGGCGCCGCTCCAGGCGCTCGGCCTTCAGCTCGAGGTACTTGTTATACGGCGCGGGGTAGTCCTCGAGCCTGCCGAAGGCGATCTCGAGGGTGCGCTTCGTCACCCGGTCGAGGAAGTAGCGGTCGTGCGAGATCACGATCAGGGTGCCGTCCCAGCTTCTCAGGAACTGCTCGAGCCACTCGAGGGCCTGCATATCGAGGTGGTTGGTCGGCTCGTCGAGCAGCAGCATGTCGGGGTCCGACAGCAGGGTGGCGGCGAGGGCGGCGCGGGTCTTCTGGCCGCCGGAGAACTGGGTGAGGCGCTGCTGGTACTGGGCCTCGTGGAAGCCGAGGCCCTGGAGGGTGCGCTTGATGCGGGGCTCGATCTCATAGCCGCCGCCGTGCTCGAAGCGCGCCGTCAGCTCGCCGTAGCGCTCCATGGCCTCGGCCCAGCCGGGGGCCGCCGTGTCGGCGATCACGGGCTCGAGGGCGGCGATCTCGTCGCGCAGGGCGGCCAGGCTGCTCAGCGCGGCCTCCATCTCCTCCCAGAGGGTGCGGTCACCGCTGAAGCGGACTTCCTGGGCGAGGTAGGCGATGCGGGTGCCGCGGGCCATGGCCACCTGGCCGGCGTCCGCGGACTCGAGCCCGGCGATGATCTTCAGCAGGGTGCTCTTGCCGGCGCCGTTGATGCCCACCAGGGCGAGCTTGTCGCCGCGGGCCACCTGGAAGCTAATATCCTCAAAGATCAGCTCGGCGCCATAGTGCTTGCCGAGGGCGCCTACGCTTACGAGAGTCATCGCCATCCACCTCAAGAGCTGTTGTCAAATAGCGGGGCCGCAGCCCGTTGCATTATGTCGAAGAAGCGGCGGGCTGTCAACAGGCCTGGGACCTAGCGAGGCCGAGCAAGATGCGCTCGAGCTCTTCGCAGTGACGGCGCCACGAGTAGCGCTCGGCGACGCGGGCGCGGGCGGCGCGCCCCATCGCGCACGCGGCGGCGGGGTCGTCGAGCAGGCGGGCGACGGCGGCGGCCAGGGCGGGCACATCGCCCTCGGGGTAGAGGGCGCCCTCGCAGCCGTCGCGGACGACCTCGCTCAGGGGTGGGATGGCCGCGGTGACGACCGGCAGCCCGGCGGCCATGTACTCGTAGATCTTGAGCGGCGACCAGAAGAAGCCGGCGGCCCGCAGGGCGGGGTGCGGCGCCGTCGTAAAGGGCGCCACGCCAAGCTCGGCCTCGGCCAGCAGGCCCGGGATGGCCCCGTAGGGCACCGCCCCGGTGAAGGTGAAGCGCTCCGCGGCGGGCGCGGCCA
>JAAXUL010000171.1 GCA_013336035.1 Chloroflexales bacterium | reverse complement strand
GCCCCGACCTCGCGGCAGACATACTCGATATGGTCGAGCTTGATGCTGCCGTTGCGGTTGCTCGGCGTGCCGACGCAGATCAGCACCACCTCGCTGTTGCTCACGGCGAAGAGCGTATCCGTGGTCGCCTGGAGCCGGTCAGAGCGGGCCGCCGCCTCGATCAGGTCATCCAGGCCGGGCTCGACGATCGGCGAGTAGCCCGCGTTCAGCAGCTCGACCTTCTGGGGGTTGATGTCCACCCCGATGATCTCGTGTCCGTCGCGCGCCATACACGCCGCGGTCACACAGCCGACATAGCCGAGACCAAGCACGCTGATCTGCATAAGTGGCCTTCCGTTCACCCATGGGCCGCGTGGGCGCCGCCGCGCCCCTTAGTTCCTATGCTGCTCGCGCCGCGCTGGCTCACCTCGCGGAAGATCTCGGCCAGCGCCGCCGTGTTCCGCGTGATCTGGAAGTGCTCCAGGATAGTCTGTCGCGCCTCGGCGCCCAGCCGCGCCCGCAGCCCCGCGTCAAGGATCAGGCGCCCTAGCGCCCCGGCGAGCGCATGCGCGTCACGTGGCCTGACAAACAGGCCGTTCACCTCGTCGCGGACGAGCTCAGGGATCCCCGAGATCGCGGTCGTCACCACCGGCAGCCCGCAGGCCATCGCCTCGATCAGGGCCACCGGCAGCCCGTCCTGGTCTCCGCCGCGCGCCAGCACCGCGGGCAGGGCGAAGATATCGCTGGACTGCAGCAGCTCGCGCAGCTCGGCCTGGCCCATCGCCCCGCACAGCCTGACCCGGCCGGCGATGCCCAGCCGCGCGCTCGCGGCGCGTAGCGCGCGCTCGAGCGGCCCCGCCCCGACGATGACGCACTCGAAGTCGAGCCCGCGCCCGGCCAGCAGCCCGCAGGCCGCGATCAGCTGCGGGTGCCCTTTCTTCTCGATCAGCCGCCCCACCGACACGATGCGGACTCGCCCCCCCTCGCGCCCACGCGGCGCCGGGCGGAAGAGCTCGCTCTCCACCCCGCTGTACACCACGTCCACCTCGTCGCCGCAGAGGGGGCACAGCCGGGCAATATACGCGCGGTTGTAGTGCGAGATGGTGATCACGCGCGAGGCGCGCCGCAGCCCCCGGCCCACGTCCGCGCGGTTCCGCCGGAAGAGATCGAAGGCGTGGGCGTGGACGCTGAAGCTGAGGCCGAGCAGCTCGGCGGCCACCCCGGCCGCGATGCCGCCCAGCCAGACAAAATGGGCGTGGATATGATCGACCGCCGCGTCCTCGATCTGCCGGGCGAAGTAGACGCTCTTCGGAAAGAGCAGCAGGGCCCGCGCGAGCAGCAGCGGCTCGCGGTAGGTCTGCCCGATGCAGCCCGCCAGGGCGCGCAGGTAGCGGGCCGGCGAGCGGCGCACGAAGTGGAGCTGCGCCCGGAGGACTGCCCACGAGAGCCAGGGGCTGTAGCGGGTGTGCGCGAGCAGCTCGCGGGCCTGCTCTGGGACGCGCCCCCGCCGCGGCGCGGGCAGCGAGAAGATCATCACCTCGACCCCGTGCGCGCGGATCCAGTGCAGCTCGCGGGCGATAAAGCTCTCGCTCAGCACCGGGAAGCGGTGCAGTATATAGGCGACCCGTAGCGTGCGCTCCATTGGCTCGCTCTCTCTGTGCTGCCCCGTCCGGGGCCGGCGGCTATGAATACGAGGTACGGCGCGCTGGCCGCCTTGCGCCCGCGCTGTCGATCGCCCGGCGGTAGACCGGCAGCGTCTGTCTGGCCACCACCGGCGCCGCCCACTCGGCCTCGAGCTTGCGCTTGCCGCCGGCCCCCAGGCGCTGGCGAAGCTGCGGGTCGCGCATCAGCCGGATGATCGCGTCGGCCAGCGCCCGCTCGTCGCATGGCGGCACCAGCAGGCCGGTCTGCTCGTGCACCACCTGCGAGGCCAGGCCGCCCACCGTCGTCGCGACGACCGGCTTGCCGAAGGTGTAGGCGACGGGGATGACCCCGCTCTGGGTCGCCTCGCTGTAGGGCAGGGCAACCACGCTGGCCCGGCGGAACAGCTCCGCCTGGCGCTCGTGCGAGATAAACTCGTTGTAGACAATGAAGCCCGCCGGGTCGGCCATCATCGCCGCGTAGGGCTGGAAGTCCTCGCCCGTGCCGGCGATCACAATCCGCGCGTCGGGGATGGCCGCCCTGATCAGTGGCGCGGCGCGGATCAAGTAGTCCAGGCCCTTATAGCGCCAGATGCGCCCGAAGAACAGGATCTCGTTGCCCGCCTCGCGCACCTCGGGCCGGATCGTCGCGTCGCCCCGCTCTATCAGCGGCACGATCTGGATCTTCTCCTCGGGGAGCCCGAGCCGCCGCATGACCTCGCGCTGCATCGGCTCGTTATGGACGATAATCTGGTCGGCCCGGCGGTAGCCAAGGTCGAGCAGCCACTGCAGATGGTTGCCTGAGCTGCGGTCGCCCGGGTGGTGCTTCGGGTCGTGGATCGAGATGACCAGCGGGAACTCGCGCAGGAACGGCAGCGCCAGGCTGAAGTACATGTGGCCCTTCTGGAGATGGATCACATCGGGGTTGAAGCGCCGGATGCGCTCGACCAGCGCGGCCATGCAGCGGGCCTGGCGCGCGGGCTGCCGCAGGCGCGGGTGCGCGAAGGGCTGGAAGTCGACGTTGAGGCCCGCCCAGTCAAAGCCGGGCATCAGCGGCGACTCGGGCAGCATCAGGCAGACCTCGCCCTCGTCGGCGAGGGCGATCGCCAGCCGGCTCGTAAGCTCCTCGGAGCCAAACGCGATACAGAGCGCCCTTATCGACATTGCTCGCGCCTCCAGATCCGCGTCATCGCGACCAGCATCCCGGCGCCGAGGAACAGCCCGAAGTTGTTCGCCCGCCCGTTGAAGATCGCCACGAACATATGAATTGACCACCCCGCCACGGCCGCGGCGATGCCGAGCGCCAGCGGCGAGAGCGTCCGGTCGTCGAGCTGCCAGACCTGCCAGCCCCGCGCCACGATCGACCAGAGGAGCCACAGGAAGGCGATCAGCCCCCCGATCCCAAGCTCGGCCCAGGTGAGCAGGTAGCGGTTATGCACGACCCGGATCCACGCCCCGCTAAACTCGGCCGTGACATACAGCGGCAGGTTGGCGACGAAGTTGTTCGCGCCGATGCCGAACAGCCAGTGGTCCCGGATCATGGACAGGGCCAGCCGGTACAGCGGCAGCCGCGACTCGGCCGAGTTGTTGTCATCGCCGAGCAGCCGCATCAGGATCATGTCGCGCAGGAAGAAGGGCACCGGGATGGCGGCCAGGCCGGCCATGACCGGCAGCTTCAGCGACAGCCACCCGCGCCGCAGGCAGAACCAGTAGAAGATGCCGAAGCCGACGAACGTGCTGATCCAGGCCCCCCGCGACCCGGTGAGGATCAGGGCCCCGGCGCCCAGGAGCAAGGCCAGCGCGGCGAACCGCTTGTACCAGCGGTGGATGGGTGTGACCATCAGGCTAAAGGTGAGCACCATCAGCAGCGAGAGCATGCTCCCGGCGACATTCGGCGAGCCCAGCGTCCCGCCGCTCCGGCCAGTCGCGTCTATGTGCAGCGAGATCACGACAAGATCGAGCCCCGAGCCGATGACGCGCACGGCGAAGATGAACAGCGACTCGACGCAGAGCCCGACGACTACGAAGAAGTAGATGAAGAGCACATCCTGGCGCGTGCGGATAGTGTGGACGACATAGATGTAGAGCAGCAGCGACTGCGCGATCAGATTGAACCCAAAGAGCCAGAGGGTCAGGTCGCGCGCGAAGAACATCGAGAGCAGGTTGACCGCGACATACGCGAGTATCGGCAGGCTGGTCGCGCGCAGCGTCGCAAGCCTGGGGGGCGGCGCCCGCCTGGTGGCGATCTCGGCCAGCCAGATCGTGTAGAGCACGACGAGGCCTATGGTCACGACCGAGATGCTCAGCCCGGCGATGCCGTCGAGAAAGGCCATCAGCTCATTCCGGGCGAGGTTCAGGTCGATCTGCACCGGGATGTCGACGATCATCATTGCCAGGATGAGCCGCTTCAGGCTGCCGAGCAGCACGGCGCCAGTCACCACTCCACAGGCGGTGATGCCAAGCAGCAATAGCAGTGCCATGACCTTTAGCGGGAAGGCCAGGGCCGCCAGGGTATAGGCCCCAACGAGGACCCCACTCAGGGCGGCGGCCCATTCGGGCCAGCGCCTGCGTGCTGGTCGCCTGGGCGACTGGTTGGCAGACAAGCCTTGCCCTCTCATCATTAACACTTCAGTGGCGCCAGCGAGATGGGCGCCCCACTCTGGGCGATCGAGCGCTCGATCGCGGCCATCACCTGCACCACCTGCAGGCCCTCCCGCCCGTTGGTGAGCGGCTCGCACCCCTCGGCGATACAGCCGACAAAGTGCAGGCACTGGTTCTTCAGCGGCTCGCTGACCTCAACCTTCGGGCTGATGATGTCGCCGTCGCGCATCTGGAAGTGGTACTCGCCGTAGCTCGCCATCGCCGGCGCGCTTGCCGACACCCCTTTCTCGTACACCCGCACCTGCTCTTGCGAGTTCAGATCGTCAAAGACGATCCGCATGTCGCTGCCGACGACCGCAACCTCGCGCACCTTATTCGCGTCGGCCCAGCTGACGTGGATGTGGCCCACCACCCCGTCGCCATAGCCTATCGAGATAAAGCCGATGTCCTCGTGGCTGCTGCCGAGCACACGCACGCCGACCGCGCTCACCCACTGCGGGAACCGGTCGAGCAGGTAGCCGAAGATCGCGACGTCGTGGGTGGCCAGGTCCCAGAGCACGTCGACGTCGCGCCGGATTGGCCCGAGGTTGGTCCGCCGGGCGTAGAGGTAGTAGACGCGGCCAAGCTTGCCCTGGGCGATGTACTCCTTTAGCTTACGGACGCCGGGGTTGAAGAGGAAGACGTGGCCGGTCATCAGGACGAGCCCCCGCGCCTCGGCCAGGCCGACGAGCTCGCGGGCCTGCTCGACGTCGGTGGTCATCGGCTTCTCGATCAGGACGTGCTTGCCCGCCGCGAGGCAGCGTCGGGCGACCGCGTGGTGCGCGCTGGCCTCGGTGCAGATCACCACGGCGTCTACGTCCTCGCGCCGCAGTAGATCGTCGAGGTCGGTCGCCAGCCCGAGCGAGGGCAGGCGCTGGCCGACTGCCCGCAGGCGCTTCTCGTGCAGGTCGCAGACGGCGGTGATCGTCACCTCTGGCAGCTCGTTGAAGACACGAATATAGTTGACGCCCCAGTAGCCGCAGCCAAGGACGGCGACCCTGAGTGGACGTGGTGCAGGCATGATCATTGACCTCCTTGCGGTACAGATCCGGCCTAGTGTGCACCTTTTCCGGCCAGGACGGCGGGGATTGTCTGGAGCAGGATCGCGCAGTCCAGCCGCAGGCTCTGCTTGCGGATATACTCCAGATCCAGGCGGACCATATCTTGGAACATCACCCGCCCGCGCCCCTTGACCTGCCAGTATCCGGTGAGGCCCGGCGTTGCCGCGAGCCGCGTGTAGTGCCAGTCCTCGCGGTAGTGCTGGACCTCATACTCCGGCACCGGGCGCGGGCCGACCAGGCTCATCTCGCCGCGCAGCACATTGATCAGCTGCGGCAGCTCGTCGATGCTTGTCCGACGCAGGAGCCGCCCGGCCCGCGTGATCCTGGGGTCGTCGGCCAGCTTGTGGCCCGCTATCGCCGCGCTGCCCTCGGCGATCGCGCTCTCGACGAACTGCCTGATGTGGTCCTTGTGCAGCGATTCATCGACATTGGTGTACATCGAGCGGAACTTGAAGATGCGGAACATCCGCACCTCCCAGACGAGATGGCCGTCGATCATCCGCCGTCTGGACCCGACCCGCTCCTGCGAGAAGAGCACCGGTCCGGGTGTGTCCAGCTTGATGATGAGCGCGACGATGAGCGCCAGGGGAATAACCAGCGGCAATGACAGCGCGACAAGGGCCAGGTCCAGGCAGCGCTTGATCGTGTAGTAGGACTGAAGGTTTCGTCCGCCGGTGAGCACCTGCGCCGATGGTGACCAGTACCATCCCGTGGAGTATTCCACCACTGTTAACCTCCCGATCTTGCTCAGTTCTTATGCGGGTGGGGCTGGCTGCCCCCTGAAGCGTTCGAGCGATCGGACGATGCGTACTGCCGGAAGTAGCTCCCATCCTGGTCGGCGCGGTTGACCACGACGCCCACCAGCCGGGCGTTGACCGTGTCAAGCTGCTTGCAGGCCGTCTGCAGAGCCTCTTGGTAAACTTGGGCGCGGCCGACCACGAGCAGGACCCCGTCAACTACTGGCGCGAGCACCGCCGCATCGCTGACCGCCAGCAATGCCGGTGTGTCGAAGATTATGAAATCGGCCTGCTGGCGCAGCTCCTCGACAATGTGCCCGATCTGGGATGTGTCTAGGATCTCGGCCGGGTGCTGGACGAATGAGCCGCTGGTGATTACCCGCACCCCCGCCACGCCGGTTGCCTGCGCGACGTCGGCGGGGACCAGCCCTTGCTGCAGGATGTCGCTCAGCCCCCGCTCTTTGGGCAGGCCGAAGATGCGATGGATCGTCGGCAGGCGCATGTCGGCGTCCACCACGATCACGCTTTGCCCCGACTGCGCGATGGCGACGGCCAGGTTGATCGCTACGGTCGTCTTGCCCTCTTTCGGCAGGGTGCTCGTAATCACCAGCGTGTGTGGGAGCGTCTCTTGATCGAAGTAGAGGTTGGTGCGCAGCAGGCGGAAGGCCTCGAAGAGGGGCGTATTGCGTATGGTGTCGCTTAAGACAGGCTGGCCTTTTTTGATCGCTGGGATCTCGGCCACGGTGTTCAATCGCGCTACCGCCTCTATCTGCTCCTTCGTGTAGAGCGTGCTATCGGTGTACTCGAAGAGGAAGACCAGGGCGACGCCGACGACCAGACCAACCAGCAGCCCCAGCGCGATGTTGATCTCGCGCCAGAAGGGGGTCTCAATCAGGCCCATCCAGGTCGGCGTGTCGGGGACGCCGGCCCTGGCAAAGAGCGAGACGCGCCGCTCGCGGCCGGCTTTCATGGTCAGCGTCTGATCGATGAGCGTCTCGGCCACGCTTGTCGCCACCAGCGCGGCCCGCTGTGGGTCTGGGCCTACGACCTTGATCTGCAGCAGCTCGGTCTGGGCCACAGACTCGACGCTCAGGCTGTCCTTCAGCTCGTCGACCGCGATGCCGATGCGGCGCTCGACCTCGCCCAGCACAGGCCCGCTGAGCGCCAGCGTTGCGTAGGTGTTGATCAGCCTGTCGCCCAGCTGTATGTCCCCCGTGCCGGCTCTGTCGGACGAGCTGACGGTCGGCACCCAGAGCAGGCTCTGGGTCGAGTACTGCGGGACCATCAGATAGTATGAGCCGAGCCCGGTGATGGTGGCCGTCAGCAGCGCTGTCAGCACGACCACCCACCTTCTGCGCCAGAGGATCGCCAGGTACCCTTTCAGCTCCATAGTCGCCCTCGCGCCCGCTTATGTGCCCCAGTGTAGAAGGGTGGCTGATGCCGCTGTTAGTCGTACCGGTAGAGCATCACTGAGCTGGGCATACGAGTCTGCCCGACTGTGATGATCCACAGGCAACGTAATTACGCGCCACGCAATGGTGGCGCGCATGGCCGAAGGCTATCGGGTTGCCAGGCTAAGGCTGAGTGCCGCGTTCGAGGTTAAACGATGGTGACAATGTGAGGGGAGAGGGTTACCGGGGATGGAAGGTGCTCAGCGCAATACCGGTGGGTGATGGCAAGCTAGAGTGCCGTGTTCAATAGGGCATACGATAGTACCAATGCTGATCGTTGACGCTTTTCCGGGGTCGCCAATATGCACAGCCCGCGGTCTTTGTTGCGTAAAGAATAAGACAAGCCCTAGTAGTTAGGGCAGGATGCCGGATTGATATGTCTTTACGGGCGTTGTGTGGATGGCAGGAGGGAGTATAGCTGAGCGAAGCAGATATTGTCAAGTAGGGGTTGGGTGAAAATATTGTCAAGAAGGATTTTGGCTAAAAGCGCCGTCTGAGCTCTGTGTTGGCATAGGCCCCTGGCCGACCCGCCTCACCCGTCTTGACTTTCTGCAAGTTTCCCCTATAGTGTGTTCAATCCTCTCGCAAAGCATTTCAGCCGCTACCCCCATCGACCCCACAACTATCACGTCGTCCGGCCGCGCCACCTTCTGGCGACCGGCCGCGGCTTGTGGCGGGGCTTTGCTCATCAGCCGAGGTGCGCGCCAATGCGGTTCACCGAGCTGCGAAACAGACTATATTACTCTGTCCGCCCCCTCATCCCCAGGCCAGTCCAGATTGAGCTCCGCAGCACATTGGCCCGCCGTAGGCGCCGCGCCTTCGTAGACAGCTGGCCCATCCTCCCATCGGCGGGCCGCCCGCCGCAGGGCTGGCCCGGCTGGCCCGACCAGCGCCAGTTCGCGCTCATCCTCCTGCACGACGTCGAGACGGCCAGAGGGCAAGATCGCTGCCTCGCGCTTATGCACCTTGAGCAGCGCATGGGCTTTCGCTCGGCGTTTAACTTCGTCCCCGAGCGATACCCGCTGATCCCGTCAGTGCGCGAGACCCTGGCCGCCCAGGGGTTCGAGATCGGGGTGCACGGCCTGACCCACGACGGCAAGCTCTTTCAGTCGCGCGCGATCTTCCGTGAGCGCGCGAAGAGAATTAACAGCTACCTGCAGCAGTGGGGATCCGTTGGTTTTGTCTCACCTTCTAGCCACCATAACCTTGCGTGGATGCACGATCTGAATATTGAGTATGACTCATCCACATTTGACACTGACCCCTTCGAGCCGCAGGCCGACGGCGTGCAGACGATCTTCCCTCTGTGGGTCAGCCGGGGCGACACCTCCGACGAGGGCTACGTCGAGCTGCCGTACACCTTGCCGCAAGATTTTACGCTCTTCATCCTGATGCGCGAGCGAGCTAACGCTATCTGGAAGCGCAAGCTGGACTGGATCGTGCAGCATGGGGGGATGGCGCTTGTGATCGCTCACCCTGACTATATGTGCTTCTCTGGCACGCCTGCCGCTGATGAGTACCCGGTCGCCTATTACCAGGATTTTCTCGCCTATGTGCGGGCCAGCTACCAGGATCGCTTCTGGCAGCCGCTGCCCCGCGAGGCCGCCGCCTTCTTTAGACGCCATACTCTCGCCGCTGCGGCCCAGGGCCAATCGTCATAGGGGTAAGCCGTGATCATTGTCATGAAGGCGGACGCCGCGCAGGACGATGTGGAGTATGCCATCGCGCGCAGTCATAGCCTCGGCTGGGCCACCCACGTGAGCCAGGACCAGGGCCGGGTTTTGATCGGGCTGCTCGGCAGCGTGCAGGGCTCCCACATCAATAGCCTCCGCGGACTGCGCGGGGTGGAGCGGGTCATCCCCGCCTCTCGCCCTTTCCGGCTCGCCAGCCGCGAGTTCAAGCCCACCAGTACGGTCGTTACGCTTCAGGGGTATCAGATCGGCGGCGACCAGCTCGTGGTCATCGCTGGCCCCTGCGCTGTCGAGAGCCGCAGCCAGCTTCTCGAGGCGGCCTGGGCCGTCAAGGAGGCCGGCGGGCATATGCTGCGCGGCGGCGCCTTTAAGCCCCGCACCTCGCCCTATAGCTTCCAGGGCCTTGGCGAGCAGGGGCTCGAGATCCTCGCCGAGGCCCGCGAGCAGACGGGCCTCCTTGTCGTCACCGAGGTGATGGCCCCTGAGCAGGTGCCGCTCGTCAGCCGCTACGCCGATGTGCTGCAGGTCGGCGCCCGCAATATGCAGAACTACAATCTGCTCCACGCCGTCGGCGCCAGCGGCATGCCGGTACTGCTGAAGCGCGGCATGATGTCCACTATCGAGGAGTTGCTGATGAGCGCGGAGTATATTCTGTCGCACAGCAACCAGCGGGTGATCCTCGCCGAGCGTGGCATCCGGACCTTCGAGACCTACACGCGCAACAGCTTTGATATCAACGCTATCCCGCTGCTGAAGGAGCTGACGCACCTCCCTGTCATCGCCGACCCGAGCCACGCCACCGGCCAGGCCAGCCTGGTCACGCCGGTGAGCCGGGCGGCGATCGCGGCCGGCGCCGACGGCCTGATCCTCGAGGTGCACCCAGAGCCGGCTCGCGCGCTCTCCGACGGCTACCAGTCTCTGACCCCGGCCGCCTTCCGCGTCCTTATGGACGAGGTGGCGAAGGTGGGCGCCGCCGTCGGGCGGCTGCCCTACCCTCGCCAGCAGGCCGCCCGGCCCGCCCAGGCGGCGCTCGACCTGCGTCCCGCCTCGGACGACGCGCGCGACGATGCGATCTTCGCGCCCCTGCGCGAGATGCTCGTCGCCCAGGATGATCGGCCGGCCCACCTCGACGAGATCAGCCTGCGCGCCCTCACGCCCTTCCAGCGAGCGCTCCTCGTCGCTGACGGGACGGTGACCAGGCTGATCGAGTCCTACAAGCTGGAGCCCGTTGAGGTTGTCGCCCTAGGGCAGAGCGAGGAGCGGATCGTGGCGCCCCACCGCTGGCTCGCGGCGGAGTCGGGGACGGTGACCCTCGCGCAGCGGGCCCTGCTCCGCGGAAAGCACAGCGGCAGAGTCTATGCCCATAGCAGCTCGCTCATCGTGCCCGCGCGGCTGCCCCCTCGGCTGCTGGAGCAGCTTGGCCCGAGCGGCGCCATCACCGAGCCCGCTCTGGTGAGCACTATGCTTGAGACGCGGCGCGAGGTTCTGTGGTATGGCCTGGAGCGCGCCGGGGGCGACGATGGGGACGCGCAGCAGCCGAGCGACCCAATCATGCTTAGCCGCACGTATCGGGTTATCGCCGGCGGCTGCCCAGTTATGCTGGTCAGCGAGCAGTTCCCGGCCACCCACGATCCGCAGCCGCGGCGAGACTGAGCGCCGCGCGGTTTTTGACGAACCTTGTCATACGCAGCCAGGAGCAAGCGCTTATGCTCACATCCTCGCTGGACACATTTATCGACGGCCTGAGCCGGGACGGGATCGAGCAGATCCAGATCAAGAAGCTCCAGCGTATGCTGGAGCCCATCCTCAAGGGAAACCGCTTCTATCAGCGCAAGCTGGGCGAGGCGGGCGTCCGCAGCGCGCGGGACATCGCCTCGCTGGCGGACCTCCGCAAGCTGCCGTTCACCGAGAAGCGCGAGCTTGTGGCCGACCAGGCCCAGCACCCGCCGTACGGCAGCAACCTCACCTACTCCCGCGAGCACTACATCCGCGTTCACCAGACATCGGGGACCACCGGCCAGCCGCTGTATGTCCTCGACACCGACGAGAGCTGGCAGTGGTGGCTCAAATGCTGGGCGGCAGTCTACAGCGCCGTCGGGATCACCGCCCCTGACCGCATCTTTTTCGC
>JAAXUL010001602.1 GCA_013336035.1 Chloroflexales bacterium | reverse complement strand
GCCGGCGGGGGCGATCACCAGGGTGAGCCGGGTGGGGAGAGCGGGGGCCAGCTGGGCGAGCAGGCGCTCGCGCCGGACCCACCAGGCGTGAGGCTGGGGCGCCATCAGCTTGGTCGGCACGAGCAACGCCAGGGGAGATGGGGAGATCACGTCAATTGCCTGGGAGCAGATCTTGTGCGAGGCGACCACCGAGAATAGCGAGACTGGCCGAGAGGGGTGTGGCGCAGATCCAACGAACGCAATGCATAGTGCGGCCACTATAGGTCAGCACAAGAATCCGGACAATATGCCGTGTGGAGAGTTTCGGGGCAAATGCTCCTCCGGGGTCGGTATCGTAGCGACATCTGGCGCTCGCCCCACGATGCCGACCCCGTCGCTCAGGGCACCCTGTTATGAGCCCAGGATGCGCGCCTTCTCAGCCTCGAACTCGGCATCAGTGAGGATACCCATACGCTTCAGCTCGGCTAGCTGCTGCAGCTGGGCGATTCGATCCGCACCGCCGGCAGGGGCCGGAGGGGCAGCGGCCGGGGGGGCGGCAGCCAGCTGCTGCGCCACAGCTTGCTGAACCGCACTCTCGAAGCGTTGCTGCTCGGCGGCGGCGCGCTGCTGCTCGGCGGCGGCGCGCTGCTCGGCTGCCGAGTCCATGGCGCCGCTGACCCCTTTCGAGACGGCCGTGGCCGTCCCGGCGACTACAGCCGTTCTCCCCGCTGTGCGGAGGAGCCCCGGTCCGCTGCGGCTTGGGGTTCCCCCTCGTGCACCTCGTCGCATCGTAGTGTCCTTTCTTGCTGGGTGAATACAAGGCCAACCTGGAACGCGCTATGCCCCCGCCTGGAGCGCCCGCTCCGCCGCCTCGACTACGGCGTGGGGGATGCGCTCGTTGGCGATGACCTGCCCACTGGCGGCGCGCACCGCATCGGCGAAGCGGGCAGCCCAAACGTTCTCCCAGACCAGCAGCCCCGCCGAGCTGTTGTTCGGCAGATCGGCGGCCGCCAGCTGGATGTCCTCCAGGCTGAGCAGATCGCCGTACTCGCCCTCGACCGCGTCAAACGGCGCGGCCTCATCCGCACCGGCGTCGCTCAGCTCCACGGAGAGCACGTTGCCCTCGGCGTCCTTCTTAATGAACAGCAGGTCGAGGATCCGGATGGTGTTGCTGTCGACAAGCTCGCGCAGGGCCGGCACGATCTGGCCGCTGAACCTGTTGCCGGGGAACGCGATCAGGATGTACTCCACGGGTCCGGTGATCATGGGCTTTCTCCTCTAGCTGAGTGGTTGTTGTTCTTCCGCTCCTACCCGCGGGGAGGGTTAGGGAGGGCTTGCCCTCCCTGAGAAACGCTCGTTTCGTCGCAAGCAGGGCTTACGCGCATTTAGACGCTCACCGGGTAGCCCGGGCCAAGCGGGATGCCCAGCACGAACCAGAGGATGAACAGCAGCACCCACGCGATCAGGATGGCCAGCGCGTAGGGCAGCATCAGCGCAATCACCGTCCCCAGGCCGGCCTCCTTCTGGTAGCGCTGCGCCACGGTGACGATAAAGGGCAGGTAGACCATCAGCGGCGTCAGCATGTTGGCGGGCGAGTCGCCGATGCGGTAGGCCGCCAGCACCGTCT
>JAAXUL010001601.1 GCA_013336035.1 Chloroflexales bacterium | reverse complement strand
GTGCGAGGCGCCGGCAGGCAGGCCGGCTGAAAGGGCAGGGCCATGCGTGGCGCAGCCGCGACCTGAGCTGCCTGGCCCGCTGGGCTGAAGGTCGCCATCGCGGTCTAGGCCCCTTTGCCGACGGCGGCGCGCAGGCCGTCCTCGAAGGGGGGGTAGATCACCCCGCCCTCGGTGATGATCCCGCTGATCAGCTTGTGGGGGGTGACATCGAAGGCCGGGTGGGCCGCCGTGACGCCCTCGGGGGCGATGCGCTGCCCGCCGAGGTGGGTCACCTCGGCCGATGAGCGCTCCTCAATCGGGATGAGGTCGCCGTGGGCCATGCTCAGGTCGATCGTCGAGAAGGGGGCGGCCACATAGAAGGGGATGCCGTGGGCCTGGGCGAGCACGGCCAGGCTGTAGGTGCCGATCTTATTGGCCACATCGCCGTTGGCGGTGATGCGGTCGGCGCCGACGATGATGCAGTCCACCTCGCCGCGGCGCATCATGAAGCCCGCCATGTTGTCGGTGATCAGAGTCAGGGGGATGCCGGACTGGTGCAGCTCCCACGCGGTCAGGCGGGCGCCCTGTAGGAACGGGCGGGTCTCGTCGACCAGGACGTGGATGGGGCGGCCCTGGCCGAAGGCGGTGCGGATGGGGGCCAGGGCGGTGCCGTAGCCCGCGGTGGCCAGGCCGCCGGCGTTGCAGTGGGTGAGCACGCGCCCCCGCGCCGGGATGAGCGGCGCGCCGTGCTCGCCGATGGCGTGGCACATCGCCAGATCCTCGCGCAGGATGCTGTGGGCCTCGTCGAGGAGGCCGACCCTGATCGCCTCGGGTCCTTCGGCGCTCAGGGCGCGGGCGCGGCCCAGCATGCGGGTCGTCGCCCATGCTAGATTGATGGCGGTGGGGCGCTGGGCGTCGAGCGTGGCCTTGGCCTGCTCAAGCTCGCCTAGCAGGGCTAGGGCGTCCGGGGCCGTGCTCACGGCCGCGGCGAGGGCCATCCCGTAGGCGGCGGTGCAGCCGATGGCGGGGGCGCCGCGCACCGTCATGTCCTTGATGGCGCGGGCGACGGCGGACAGATCCTTACAGCGAACGGTGACCTGCTCGTGGGGAAGGCGAAGCTGGTCGATCAGGCAGACGGCCTCGGACTCCCACCACACTGTGCGAAGTTGCTCTTCCATGTCGCAAAAAAAGCCGCTCGCATGGCGAGAGGCTCCTCCTTCGTTCCTCTCATCTGTCGACGGGCATAGCCGCGCCGCCGCTGGATTTGGCACCGTCCCGCGTTAAATGCAAAGCGCAAAACTCAAAATGCAAACTTGCATCCTAGCCCATTTGCATTCTCAGTTTTGAACTCTGCACTCTTCCGGAGGTTGCCGGGCTTCATTGGGCCAGTCCCTCAGCCCCTCTTGATGAGCGCTATGGTGTCTACACGGGCGGCGGGGCCCTGGGCAGACATTGGCCGCGATTATAGCACGCATAGTGAGTAGTGGCAAACGGGCCCTACCCCGCCCGCGCCGCGCGCTCCATCGCCGCCAGGGCCTCCTCGAGCCGGTCGGCCAGCGGCCCGCCGCCCTGGGCCAGCCCGGGGCCGCCGCCGCCGCGCCCGTCGAGGGCGGATAGCCCGGCTCGC
>JAAXUL010000820.1 GCA_013336035.1 Chloroflexales bacterium | reverse complement strand
CTCCTGGGTGGCGCAGGGCGAGTCGCCCTGGCGAGCTGCCTGGCCTTCATCCTGGCCGGCATCGCGGACACGGTGGGCTACCGGCTGCTCCAGCGACAGCCCCGCCTCCGGCGTATCAACGGCTCAAACCTGGTCGCTGCGCTGGTGGATAGCCTCTGCTTCCCCCTCGTTGCTTTCGGCTGGCCCGTGCTCTGGGGCGTCGTCCTCGGCCAGCTCATCGCAAAGGTGCTGGGAGGTGCGCTCTGGGCCTGGCTGCTGTGCGCCCCGTCTCGCGCCACGAGCCGGACGGGAGGCGAGCCTGGATAAGTTGGGCGGCCCGGGCGACCGCGTCGAGCGGCCGCCCGGGCCCCGGCTGATGCCGGGAGGCCGCCTGTCGGCGGCGCTGCCGCGCGGTGGTGCGCGGGAACGGCATTGCTGGCCGGACAGCCCTCTCCGCGTCCACATGCGGCTCGTTGCCGGAGCCGATCGCGTGCAGCCAGCGCTTCGGAACCGGCGCCTACACCCGCGGGCGGGTGTGTCCGGAGGATGTGTGGTTGTTCGCGCAGGACAGCGGAGGAGAACGATGGCGCCTCGTCGCGTGGCGTTTCGTGGATGGGCGTGTCGGGTCGAGCGCGCGAGCTACGGCGGCACCAACCGCATTGCGCTGCCGCTCTACGACGTGGCGGACGGCGAGCCGGTGGCGGTGGCCACGGTCCACATGCCCGAGCTGTCCCTCGCTGCTGACGAGGTCGTCATCAAGGACTACAGCGAGAACGAGGGCATGCTCGCCACCCTGGTCGCTGCCGGCGTGGTGAGCCCGCCGCTCCGCGAGGTGCAGGGGCGCTACGTCACGCTGTACGTCTGCCGGTGCCTGATCTAAGCTGGGAGGAAAACGAGCATATGAGCACGATCACGCCCTGTGGCGAACCGGTCGACCTGCAGCAGATCGCCGGCCAGGAGCATGTCAAACGTGGCCTGGAGGTCTGCGCGGCAGGTAGCCACTCTGTGCTGCTGACCGGCGCGCCGGAGGCCGGCAAGACAAGCCTCGCCCGCGCCCTGCTCGGCCTGCTGCCTCCGCCGACCGAGGTCGAGGCAGCCGAGATCGCCGTCATACAGGCTCTCATCGGTCCGTCGCCCGAGGGAGCCCCTGACCCGGAGCGGCGCCCGTGCGTCGCGATCTCCCCCGACGCGAGCAAGGCGACTCTCTACGGCGGTGGGGCGGGCCGAGTGCGCCCCGGGGCGGTGAGCCGCGCCCACCGTGGCGTGCTGCTCCTCGACGACCTGCCCGCCTTCGGCACGAAGCTGGCCTCGCTGCCCACCATCCTCGACGACCGGGCCATCACGATCTCGCGGGCCAGCGGCGCGCTGACCCTGCCGGCAGCCTTCCAGCTGCTCGCCACCGCCCGGCCCTGCCCCTGCGGCTGGTTCGGCGACGTCGAGCACGCCTGCACCTGCACGCCGGCGCTCGTGCGCCGCCACCAGCAGCGTGTCCCTGAGGCCCTGCGCGAGCGGATCGAGCTCCATCTGGAGGTGCCGCGGGTGGCCTACGAGCGACTGACCTCGCGCCGCCTGGGCGAGCCGTCTGCTGTCGTCGCCGAGCGGGTCGCCATCGCCCGACAGCGTCAAGCCGCGCGCTTCGCGGGCCATCTGCACTGCAGAGCCAATGCCGAAATGGGCCTCGAGGAGATCCGCGCCCACTGCGCCCTCGACGGCGCCGGCCAGAGCTTGATGAAGGCCGCCACCCGCCAGCTCGAGCTCTCACCCGGCGCCTACCACCGCACCCTGCGCCTGGCCCGCACCATCGCTGACCTCGCTCATTCCGAGCAGATCGGCCCGGCGCATTTGGCGGAGTCCTTGCAGTATCGCGCGCGGCCGACCCTCTGATAGCCCTCGCGCCGGCGCAAAGCGCTTGCCGCCGGGAGGTGCTCGCTGGGCCTGGTGCTTCAACTCGGTGCGCCAGGCCTGGCCAGACCTACAGCACTCAGCCCATATGTTGACGCACGAAGACATGTGTTCTATTATCCCCCAACACCACGCCCCGCTGATGGGAGCCCATCCATGGCCCAGACGATCGACCACGATGCCCTCTTCAAGCGCTTGCTGACGAGCTTCTTCCGCGAGTTCCTGGAGCTATTCGCCCCAGAGCTCGCGACCGCCCTCGACCCTGAGCCGCTGGTCTTCCTCGACAAGGAAAGCTTCAGCGACCTGCTGGACCCCGACCGGCGTGAGGCCGATCTCGTGGTCCAGGCCCGGCTGCGCGACCAGCCGGCCACACTGCTCATCCACCTCGAGCATCAGGCCCAGGCCGACGCTGCCCTCGACCGGCGTATGTTCCGCTATTTCGGGCGTTTCTACGACCGCTACGGCCTGCCGGTCTACCCCATCGCCCTCTGCTCCTACCCCCGACCACGGACTGCCGCCGCCGACCGTCACTGCATCCGCATCTTGACGCACACGGTCCTCGACTTCCAATACCAGGTGATACAATTAAATCGGTTAGAGTGGCGGGACTTCTTGCAGACGACCAACCCGGTCGCCATCGTGCTCATGGCGCGGATGCACCTTGCCGCCACCGAGCGCTGGCGGGTGAAGGCGGCGAGCCTGCGGCTCCTCGCCGGAGCGCGGCTCACGGGGGTGCAGCGGCGGCTCCTCAGCCAGTTCGTCGATGTGTACCTGCCGCTGCGCGGCGCGGATGAGCAGGCCTTTCAGGCCGAAGTGGCGACCTTTGCCCCACCAGAACGGGAGGCCATCATGGAGATTGTGACCAGCTGGGAGCAGAAGGGCCGAGCCGAGGGCCGAGCCGAGGGGCGGGCCGAGGGCCGAGCCGAGGGGCGGGCTGAGGGCCAGCGAGGCCTGCTGGAGCGACAGCTGACGCGCAAGCTGGGATCCCTGCCCGCAACGCTGCTGGCCCAGATCGGACCGTTGTCGTCCTCGCAGCTAACTGCCCTTGGAGAGGCGCTGCTCGACTTCACCACGCTGGCAGATCTGGAAGCCTGGCTCGCCACACCTCCGCCCTCCCAGGATGACGCGGTCATGCCCGAAGACGACTGAGCCACGCGCCCCTGACCACCGAGAAGCGACGAGCGTGGCGGCGCCAGTGGGCTCGTAGTCTGGACTCCTCGTACGCCGCCCATCAGCGCTCACGCCGCCGACCGGGCGATGCCTGCGGTGTGGAATCGGCTCGAGCTTGCACCCACCCGCACTGGATCTGCGCCTGGCCGCGCGGTGGATCCCGCTGCCCCGGCGGCCCAATCACCCGCAGCGCCTCTCGAACGCAGCGCTGTCCAGCCTTTGCCGGGCCACCGGCGGTTTCCGTGTGCGCGCACCGATCCTCGCCCCGCTCGCGAAGGGCGCGCAGCGGTCACGAGGAGCCAGCGAACTGGTGACCTCGCGTGCCTCATTGGGCCGCCACCGGCTCCTGGTACGTGTTGACGGACGCCCCAGTTCTCCTTCGCCCCGCCTGCCTCGGCATCCGCTACGGCCTGCCCGATCAGCCTGCCGCACCCCACGCCCTCGGCGCAAGGGGCTGACCGTCTTTCGGGGCCCCCGCCCCGAATAAGACTGGTCGGCTTGTTCCCTTGCCCCGCGACCGGGGGAGGCGGCGCGTCTGGGCCAGGACCGAGCAGAACGCCGCAGCAGCGGCAGCAATCAAAGGAGACCGCAGATGGCTACCAACATCAACCGCACCGAGCTTGTCGGCAACCTGGGCAACGACCCCGAGGCCCGCTATAGCGCCGCCGGCACCCTGGTCGTGACTGCCAACATCGCCGTCCACAGCAGCTTCAAGCAGGGCGAGGAGTGGAAGGAGCGCACCGATTGGTTCCGCCTGGTCGCCTTCGGCGAGGCCGGCGAGTATCTCGCCAGCTACCACAAGGGCGAGCGCATCCAGGTGCTGGGCCGCCTGCAGAGCAGCGAGTATACCGACCGTGAGGGCCAGAAGCGCACCAGCGTTGAGGTAGTGGTGCTCCGCTCCGACCCCGCACCCCTCGCGCGCCGCGCCCCGGTCGAGACGGAGCCCGAGGCCGCGGATGCCGCCGAGGAGCCGGTCCTTGAGGCCGAGGCCCCGGCGGAGCCCGCCGAGGAGCCGGCCCCGAAGTCCCGCCGCCGCCG
>JAAXUL010000819.1 GCA_013336035.1 Chloroflexales bacterium | reverse complement strand
GGGCCCTGCTGGCGACCCCCGAGGCCCAGAGGTAGCCCCCGAGGCCGAGCAGGGCCACCAGTGTCAGCGAGGCGAGGGTGAGGCCGAGGCGCGAGAGGGGGCGCTCGGCACTGGGGGCCGGGGCCGCTGCGGGCACGGGCACGGCGGGCTCGGCGGCTGTCACCTCGCCGGAGGGGTCTAGCTCGTCGACCTGGGCGATCACCACGGTGATATTGTCGGTGCCGCCCCGCCCATTGGCCAGGTCTACCAGGCGCTGTGCCGCCTCGTCGGGGGGGAACATAGCGGCCACCTCGGCGATCTCCTCGTCGGTGATCAGGCCGTGCATGCCGTCGGACGAGAGGAGCACCGTGTCGCCGGCCTGCAGATCGACGGCGAACAGGTCGACTTCGACCTCGGAGCTGTGGCCGAGGGCGCGGGTGATGATATTGCGGATATTCGAGGATCGGGCCTGCTCGGGGGTCATCAGGCCGGCCGCCACCTGATCGAAGACGAACGAGTGATCCTGTGAGATCTGGCTGATCTGGCCCTCGCGCACCAGGTAGGCCCTGCTGTCGCCGACGTTGGCCACGTGGAGGGTATTGCGGAGGAAGAGGGCGGCCACGCCGGTGGTGCCCATGCTGCCGCGCCCCTCGCCGTAGATGCGCTGGTTGGCCGTGACGAAGGCTGTCCGCAGCGATTCCTCGGGCGACATCTCGACGCTATAGGTGGCGATGATCGTCTCGACGCCAATCTGGCTGGCGACCTCGCCGGCCACGTGCCCCCCCATCCCGTCGCAGACAACCAGCAGGGTGGCGGGGCCAAGCTGCCTGCCATCGTAGGCGTCCTGGTTAACCTCGCGCCGCATCCCGACGTGCGAGCGGGCGCTGAAGCGCACTCTCATCGGCTGCTCCTCAGGCGGGCCACGGTCGTCGCGCTCCGCGCGAAGAGTATACCACTACTTAAGGCGACGCGACGCGACGAGGCAGCCCACGGCCAGCAGCAGAAGCAGCCACGGCCAGATCGTGTACGGCTGCTCGAAGGCGACCCACAGCGAGGCCCCGCAGGCGGCCAGCCCGATCAGCGAGAGGGTCGTCTGAAGGGGTGACGGGGGTGAGCGCATATGACAAAGCCTTAGCGCGCCAGGCGCGAGAAGATCACCATGAACAAAGCGACCACTAGCAGCGTTAAATAGAACAGGTTGCCTGTGGCGCTCGTAAAGAGGACGGCCAGGGCGACCACCGTGACCGCCATGAACAGGCACCCCCGCCGAATGCGGCGGACGCTCTGCTCGACATCGTTGGGCTCAGGGATCATAAGGACTGCGGGGATCCCGCCTCTCCTTTCTGCTGACGGCCTGTCCAGACTGGCCGCCGCAGTATGGTACCACAGGCCCATAGCAGGGCCGGAGGCATTGAGCTATTGTAACCTGTACGAAACGTTTCATTCAGGCCATGGCAACACCCGCATGCTATAATTCCGCGTAAGCAGGAGATGACAGATTTTTCATCATGCTCTACTTACCTTCGTCTGTCATAAACGCCTATGTTTGACCAAGAAACCTGGCGGATCCGTATCGCCGAGCGTCTCGCCGGCTTTACGCGCAATCCGCGCCAAGACATCCAGATCGCCGGCACTGCCTCGCTGCTAGGGTACCTGGCGGTGCGTACGCTGGAGCCCTTTCTCGAGGTCTTCCCGGATGAGCCGGTGGACGCCGTGATGGCTCTGGCCGAGATTACACGCGGGCCTGGCGCCGATATGATCGTGCGCCGCGCCAGCCAGATGCGCTTTCAGGTCTCGAACCTGATCGAGCGCGAGCTGCGCACCCGCGCCGAGCTGCGCGCCGCCGTCGAGCAGCTGCTCGTCACGCTCAACGTTATCCATATCGCGCGCCAGCGCCTCAACAGCAGCCGCGACGAGTGGCTGCGCCTGACTCTGCTCAGCGAGCTTGAGGCCTTCGGCTCCGAGGAGTTCGGGCAGCTGCGGCGCCTGCTGCAGGACTCTGGCTGGCAGTCGCGCTACGAGACGATCCGCAGCCTGCGCGCGCGCAACGGCCATTATAGCGCCGCTGACCTGGTGCTGCTGCACGACGGCCTGAGCGACAGCGCCTCACATGTGCGTGCCGCCGCCGCTCGGATGCTCGGCCAGTTCGCCGGGACGCCCCCAGCGCCGCTGGTCAAGGCCCTCACCCGGGTGGCTCTCTACGACTGCGACCTCGAGACGCGCTACGCCGCCGCTCGCACCCTGGGCGCTCTGCGCGACCGTATCGCCTCGCCCCAGCTGATCGATCACCTGGGCTACTGCCTCGGCGATGAGGACAGCTTCGTGCGCTCGGCAGCCGCCCTGGCCCTCGGCCAGCTCGGCGAGCTTGCCGGCACCCCAGCCCTGATCGCCAGGCTCACCGCCCTGATCAGCGACAGCGATGCCTACGCCCGCGAGGCCGCCGCGCGGGCCCTTGGCTGCATCGGGGGCGCCGCCGCCACTACCACTGTCCTCACCGCCCTCACCAGGGCGATGGAGGACTCCGACGCCAACGTCCACGAGGCCGCCATCGACGCCCTCACCCGCCTGCGTAAGATCCGCGCCACCCTGCCCCTAAACCCTGCGCGCGCCCCATCAGAGCCTCTGGTCGTGTAGCGGTAAGGCCCCAGGATAATGCAGTATATTGGGCGCCCACAAGGGGCGCCCATAGGCCACTGCTTCAGTGTGCCACCTCATACCCCCTGCCCCACTCGATGCCCCAAAGCCTCCCTGTCGCGTATGCTATAATGATCCTATCAGATATCGTTAGAGTGGCGCCGTCTTTGAGGAGGGCTTAATGAACATTGAGCACCGTCGCTTCAACCGGGTTGACCTGCTAGAGGTCTCGGGCCGGATCGACGCGGCCACATCCTCACAGCTAAAACAGGCGGTTGATGCACTGTTCGAGGAGGGCCGCTACCGGATCGTTCTCGACCTCGCGAGACTAGAATATATTAGCAGCCCCGGCCTGCGCGTGCTGATCGAGGCCCGCAAGAAGGCTCGCGACTGGAAGATCACCGACCTCGAGGGCGGCGACATCCGCATCGCCAACCTCCCCCCACGGATCAAAGAGGTCTTCGACCTCACCGGTTTTACCTCACTCTTCGAGCTCTACGGCGATAGCGTCGAGGCGGTGGGCTCTTTTTGAATTATGAAGGACGAAGGATGAGGGATGATTGTGGGCGTCATCCTTCATCCCACACCCCTCCATCCAATATGGATAGCATCACCCTCACCGCCGACCTCGAGGCCCTCGCCAAAATTAGCGCCTTTGTCACCGAGGCCGCCGAGCTTACCGGCCTTGACGAGCGCGCCACCTGGCAGGTGCAGCTCGCCGTCGACGAGGCCGCCACGAATGTTATCCAGCACGCTTACGACCCCGACACCCCCGGCGATCTGACGCTCACCTGGCGCTGCGAGGGCAACCGCTTCATCGTGGCCCTGCGTGACTATGGCCGCCAGTTCGACCCGCAGAATGTCCCGCCCCCCGATATTACCTCTCCCCTCGAGGAGCGCCAGGTTGGCGGCCTCGGTCTCTACCTGATCACCAGGCTGATGGACGAGGTGCGCTTCGACTTCAACCCCCAGGGCGGCAACGTCCTCACTATGATCAAGTACATCACCGCCGGCCCGCGCGATGACGTCGTCGTCCTGCCGATCAAGGGCCGCGTCGACGCTGTCACCGCCCCCCAGGTCAACCGCGAGGTCCACGAGCAGATCGCCGGCGGCGCGCGCTTTATCCTGCTCGACCTCGGCGAGGTCACCTTTCTCTCGAGCAGCGGGCTGCGGGCCCTGCTGCTCATCCGCAAAGAGCTGATGACTCTCGGCGGCGAGCTGCGCCTCACCGGGCTCCAGCCCCAGGTCCACGAGGTCTTCGCCCTCACCGGATTCACTCAGGTCTTCTCTATCCACACCACGGTCGATGAGGCGCGCGCCTCGTTCGGCCAGAGACATGCGTGAACCGTGAGCGGCTGCTGATCATTTACGCCCTGGCCGTCGGCGCCGCCGGCTGGATCTGGCTGCTGGCAACCCCCTCGACCTCCCCCCCCCCGATCGCTCTGATCCTCGTCGGGACCCTCGCCCTCGCCATCG
>JAAXUL010001600.1 GCA_013336035.1 Chloroflexales bacterium | reverse complement strand
CCCCCAACCCCCCAACCCCTCTCCCGCTCTGGGAGAGGGGGCGCCGAGAGCGTCCTGCTGCGGGCTCCCCTCTCCCAACTTGGTAAGCTAGTCCTGCCTTTCGTAGCTCAGCTCTCTGGGGCCGCCGGCGGGACGTTGCCGTACATCGGGCGCGCCGCATAGGTCGGCGCGGCCCAGCGGGCCGCGTTAGCGATCACGCGCTGCACATCGGGGTGGTGGTAGGTAGGCAGCGTCTCGTGGCCCGGGCGAAAATAGAAGATCCTGCCCGCCCCGCGCGTGTAGCACGCGCCGCTGCGGAAGACCTCGCCGCCGCTAAACCAGCTGACGAACACCAGGGTCTCAGGCGCCGGCACGTCGAAGTGCTCGCCGTACATCTCCTCGCGGTCGATCACGATGCGCTCGCCGAGCCCCGCCGCGATCGGGTGCCCTGGCGCCACAACCCAGAGCAGCTCGCGGTCGTCGCCTACGCGCCACTTGAGATCGCACGTCGTCCCCATCAGGCGCCTGAAGATCTTGGAGGCGTGCCCGGAGTGCAGCACCACCAGCCCCATGCCCGCAAGCACGCGCCCCTGGACGCGATCCACAAGCTCGTCCGCGACCTCGTGGTGCGCCACGTGGCCCCACCAGACCAGCACGTCGGTCGCGCCGAGCACAGCCTCGCCGAGGCCCTGCTCGGGGTCGTCGAGGGTCGCGGTGCGAGCGTCGAGGCCGTGCGCGCGCAGGGACGCCGCAAGGGTGGTATGGATGCCGTCGGGGTAGATGGCACGAACCGCAGGCTGCTGGCGCTCGTGGCGGAACTCGTTCCACACGGTCACGCGCGGAGTGTTTGTCATCGCCGTGCCCTTCTGCTGCTGACTTCGGGGGCGGGCCGTCCGCCGGGACCCCGACAGGATCCCGGTTCGCAACCCTCGACGCCGGCAGCGCGAACGACACCTCGCTCAGCGGCCAGCGCGGCAACAGCTACGACGCAATCTTCGTGCCACGGCCGCCCTGGCCGGCAGGGGGTGCCGACCACAAATCATGAACCGCTAGCCCTGTCTCGCGGGCTCATCGGCGCAGAGCAGCCAGGCCGCGAGCAGGGCCGCGCCGAGGGCGGCGAGGCACAGAGCCACCACCCCGCCCCAGCCGAGGGCCTGCCAGGCCACGCCGGGCAGGGCGGCGCCCAGGGTCCCCCCGACGTAGTAGCTCATTAGGTAGAGGGCGCTGGCCCCACCCTTAGCGGCGCGGGCCGTGGCGTTGACGTAGGCCGGCGCGACGGCCTGGGCCGTGAACATGCCCGTGCAGAGCACCAGCAGGGCCAGAATGATCAGAGGCAGCGAGGGAGCCAGGGTGCCCAGCACGCCGAGCATCGCCACCACCAGGCCCACCACCATCAGGGAGCGCCGCGACACGTGCGCCGAGAGGCGGCCGGCGACGGGCGAGACCACCACGCCGGCCAGGTAGACCAGGTAGAGCAGCGAGACGATGGCCGGGGGCAGGCTGAACGGCGGCGCCGAGAGGTAGTAGGGCAGGTAGGTGAAGACCCCGATGAAGCCGAAGAAGAGCGTGCCGCCGATCAGGAAGGCGCCGACGAGGCGGCGGTCGCGCAGGTGCGCGAGCATACCCCG
>JAAXUL010001599.1 GCA_013336035.1 Chloroflexales bacterium | reverse complement strand
CAACGAGCTCGATGGCCTCGCCGTGGCCACCCTGCCCGCCCATCGGCTCGTCCGCCCTGGGGGCGACCTGGCCACGATCAAGGTTATCCCCTTCGCCGTGCCCGAGGCCGCGCTGCGCTGCGCCGAGGCCGCCGGCCATTCTGCGGGCGGCGTGCTGCGCGTGCGGCCGCTGAGCCTGCGCCGGGTCGGCGTCGTGCTGGTCAGCAGCCCCGCCGCCCGCCTGCGCGTCGAGCGGGGCGTCTACCCGGCCATCGAGGGCCGCGTCGCCGAGCTGGGCGGCGCCATCCTCGCCTGCTGGCCCGTGCCGCTCGACGAGGGCGCCGTGGCCGAGGCCGTGGCCGCCCTGCGCGCGGCCGGCGCCGAGCTGATCATCATCGCCGGCGAGACCTCGGTCATGGACCTCGACGACGTCACGCCCCGCGGCATCAGACTTGCGGGTGGGCGGGTTGAGCACTACGGCGCCCCCGTCGAGCCGGGCAACCTGCTGCTGCTGGCCTACCTCGACCCGCCGGGCCCTGCCGCCCCGCCCCTGCCGGTGCTCGGCGCGCCCGGGTGCGTGCGCTCGCGAGACGCCAACATCGTCGATCTGCTGCTGCCCCGCCTCATGGCCGGCGAGCACGTGCGCCGCCGCGATATCGTCGCCCTCGGGCACGGGGGCCTGCTCGGACAGTGAGCCAATGAGCGCAGCCTCAGCGCCAATCAGCTATGCGTACCATATCGCCATCGGCCACCCGAGCCAGGCGCGCCTGCTGCTCCTACCCGGCGAGTCCGGCTGGCGCCTGCCGGCCTTCAGCGAAGGCGCGCGCCACTTCTGGCAGGAGATCGGCCACGTGAACTGGTGGCTCCGCGAGCGCCTGGGCGCCCCGGCCACCACCCTGCGCTGCCTCGCGATCGCCTACACGCCCGCCGCCGAGCTGGTCTCGAAGGTCTACGCGGCGGTGCTGCGCGACCCGGCCTGGCCCCCGCCCCCAGGCGCGCGCTGGGCCTCGCGCGAGGAGCTGGCCGGCCTGCCCCTCGAGGTCGAGGGCCACCGCGCCCCGATAGGCGACTGGTTCGCCTGGTACGCCGGCGGCTCGCACAGCGAGACCCCGCTGGACCCGGGCAAGAGCGAGTCGGTCGCCGAGGAGGTCGCCGACATCGTGGTCTACTGCCTGAGCCTCTCCGACCGGCTCGACCTCGACCTGAGCGAAGCAGTGCGCTCGAAGATCGCGAACGTGCTGTGCGGCGGCGACGTGGAGCCCGGCAGCGAGGTGGACGAGGACTGGCTGCTGGGGCTGGAGCGCGCGGCCTTCATGGAACTGCTGGCGACCGAGAAGACCCAGGCCCGCGTCGAGCACATGCTCAAGACCGGCAAGCCGCTCCGAAACTAGGCGGCGTCCGACGGGCAAACAGCGAAACTCATTCAACGCAAAGAGCGCGAAGAGCGCAGAGGGCTCACAGCGACAGACCGGACGGGCCAGGGTTATCGAAGGACATCTTTGCGTCCTTTGCGCCTCTGCGTTCACCCGCATTTCTGCTGCTTGCCCGTGCTGAACGACTGGAGACATAGATGGCGAAACAGAT
>JAAXUL010000818.1 GCA_013336035.1 Chloroflexales bacterium | reverse complement strand
GGCGCTGCCATGGCAGCGCCGCCCCGAGATGGACGCGCTGACCCGCGGGCGCGTCGCCGCGCTGGTGGCCGCCGAGCCCGAGAAGCGCTACGTGGGGCGCTTCATCCGCAGCTACCAGGGGCTCTTGCAGATCACGACTATGCTGGCCCTGCCCCTGGCGCTCCTGCTGATGGCCCTGGTCGCCCCGATGGCGATCCTCAGGCCAACCGACGTGGGCGTGATCAGCCTGGCGGTCTTCTTCAACCCATGGCGCGTGCTGGGCGTGGCGGCGACCCTGACGCCGATCTACATGGCCGTGTACGCGGCCATCGCCACGGCGGTGATCTACTGGCTGCCGATCACCCGCATCGAGCGCGAGCAGCCCGATGTGATCGTGACCAGGCCCACGTCGATCGCGCGCTACGATAGCCGGGGTAGCCTGGCCCTCGAGCTGCCGTGGGCGGGCATCGGGCGCTGGCTCGCCCTTGACCGCTGCCTATGGTCGCGGCCCCTGAGCCTCTACTCGCGCACCTATCTGGAGGACGGGGCGGGCCGCGACCTGGCCGTCGATGGCATCACCGGCTGGTACACCGAGCTGCAGGCGGATATCGGCCAGCGCCTGGCGACGGCCGGCGTGCGCGTGGCGCGGGGCGACCTTGGCTATAGTCTGCTGAGAAGCTGGGCGGGCGTCTGCGCGGTGCTGGGGGCCCTGCTGCTGCTGCTCGTCACCTGGTCGAACAATGGCTGGCTGAGCTTCGGCGGCCTCTTCTCGCCGCCGATCGCGGCGGTGATCTGGTTCCTGGCCCTGAGCGGGGCTCTCATGCTTGTCCCTATGGCCTACTGGATCGCCAACCGGCCCCTGAAGCTCCAGCGGGCCTTGCAGCTGAACGAGCGCTGGCCGGTAGTGCTGGCCGTCATTGGCGGCCTGGCCGCGGGCGCCTATCTGATGACCGGCGGGCAGGCCATCCGCGTCGCGGCCCTCAACTACAGCACCTTCGTGTGGGGCGCCTATGTGCTGGCCGAGGCCGCGGCGGCGCTCATAGCACCGGGCCGGCGCGCCGTGCGCCTGGCGGTAGTCAGCGCCACGACCCTCCTGGCCCTGGCCCTGGTGGCTCAGCCGGCCCTGGCCCACTACCGCTGGCTCGAGGGCTATATTGCGCGCAAGCAGGTCCAGAGTGGGATTATGACGTCGGCCCCGAGCTGCGACGCGGCCGCCAAGGCCCGCGATCTGGGGGCCGACCCATACAGCACATGGGCCATCCAGGCCGACTGCGCGGCCAGCCAGCGCGACTGGGCGCTGGGCGTCGAGTATTATGGTAAGGCCTTCGAGGCGGCGCCGGACGGCTCGGGCGAGCAGGCCCTGGCCCTCTATAACCTGTCTGTGGCGGCCAACCAGGCCGGCAACACGGGCCTCGCCGCGATCGCCGACAAGGCCCGCGGGCGGCTCTGTGAGGCATCGAGCCAGGCCCAACCAGTCTGTGACCAGCTGCCCCCGTTGGCCAGGCCCTGAGGGGCCTGGTTGCCGAATGGGCCACGAGCGGGTATAGTATGGTCGATAGCTGCCTGTCGCTCTGCAGCCCGGAGGATTTCAATGACCCTAGAGGAAGCCATCGCTGAGATCAGCCGTCGCGTCAGCGCCGCCTGCCCCGAGGCTGTGGTGCGGATCACGCGCGCCTCTCCCGAGGAGGCCAGCATCCGCGCCTACGCCCCCGCTGGCGTCGAGGCGACAATCAAAGAGGCGACCCAGGACTACACCATCCAGCTCCTGACCGGAGAGGGCCTCGACGTCCAGGTGCTCGTCTACGACATCGCCACCTCGCTGCCGCCAGAGGAGTAAGGATGAAGGGTGAGGGTAAGGGCCGGCCGCCCGACCTGGGCGCCCCCCTTACCCTCACCCTTCCCGATCAACTTAGCGCATTGCCAGGGGCAGGTACATCTTCTGCCTGGGCGGGGTCTGCGGGATCGGCGGCGCGACATAGGCCAGGCGGATCTGCACGATGTCGCTCTGGGTGGCATCGCTGCTCGAGCGGGCCTCGATGCGTAGCACCTTGACGGTGCCCGAGGTGAGCGTTAGCGGCACCTGTACGCGCACCGAGATCGAGGCCCGGTCCCCCCTGTCGACCCCGACGCTGGTCTGGCCAAGGATAACGTCCCAGCCGCTATCCTCGCCCGTGACGATCAGCGTGTAGGTGTCGTAGATGCTGCCCTGGTTGATCACCGAGAGGTTGTCCAGGCTGAGGGTCTCGCCTGGGCTCACCCTGCGCGACTGCGAGGCCGAGAGGTCGAGCCCGACGACGCGCGATACGGTCAGCTGCTCGATGGCCTGGTCGTTGATGGTTGGGTCTTCCACTAGCTCGACCCCCACCGCGACATAGTTGGTGTTGCCGGCCCGCGTGCTGTCCTGGATGCGCACCCGCACCGTCACCTCGATGCTCTCTCCCGCCTCCAGGATCACCGTGTCGGGCGCCACCGTGGCCGGCCAGCCGACCACGTCGGCGGTGAACAGCCTGAAGGTGCCGGCCTCGGAGCCGATATTGGTCAGGGTGTGGGTGATCGCCACGGTGCTCCCGGGCGGGCCCTCGGCCGAGCCGGTCTCGGGGGTCAGGAGAACGCCCCGGCGTGGGCCGATGCCGGTCACCGCCTCGGAGGTGTCGAGGGGCGCCCCGCCGCCGTCGCCGGCGAGGAGCTGCACCGTGGTGGTGTTGGTCACCCCCGGCGAGGCGCCGATGGGCGCCGTCACATCGACGGTGAGGGTGGCCGTCACCCCGGGCTGCAGCACCGCCGTCGGTATCCCGCTGGCCGCGGCGCTCCAGCCGGCCGCGCTGTTCTGGAGGCTCACGGTGTACGAGATGGCCACCGTGCCGGTGTTGGTCACAGTGAAGGTGTAGCCGACGGTCGCGCCCGCCTCGACGTTGCTGCGCCCGCCCGGCGACAGGTCGCCCCCGCTGATGCTCGTCAGGGCGACGGTGTCGGTGACGCTCTTGCTCGGCCCGCCGTCCACGCCCGTGGCGGTGAGCGTGATCGCGTTGGTGGCGCCGCCCAGAATGCCCGCGCCGGCTACCGCCCGCACCTCGATGGTACGCGGTACGCCCACGGGCAGGCCGGTCACGACCGTGGGCGAGACGGTGGTCGTCCAGCGGGCATCGCTCTGGGCCACAGCCAGGTCGAAGCTGTCGGGCGCGTTGCCGGTGTTGGTCAGCGTGTGGGTGAAGGTGACCACCTGGCCCTCCACGCCCGTGCCCGTCAGCCCGGTGGGCGCCAGATCGAGGCCGCGCAGCGTGCTCACGGTGACCCGGTTGATCGCCGTGGCGGTGACGTCAGGTATCGCCGGGGGCGTGTTGTAGGCCGTGGCCGAGACCGTCAGGTCTACGGCGCCAGGCGCCGCGCCCGCCGGGACCACCACCTCGACCGTGAAGGTGCAGCTAGCGCCGGCCGTCAGGGTGGTCGGCGAGATTGGGCAGGTTGTCGAGAGCACCTGCGCCGTCCAGCCCGCGGGCGGAGGCGTCGCCAGCGCGACGGTGACCGGGGCCGCAGTGTTGCCGGTGTTCGTCACTATGTTGGTGAAGGTGACTGTCACTGGCACCGTACCCGGGATCACGGGGTCTACGGAGGGCAGGCCAGGCGCGATGACCACGGCACCGCCGCCGGTGACGTTGATCGTCACGACGCGGTCCTGGGCCAGGGGCGGGCTGGTGCCGCCCGTGGCCTGGGCGGTGATGGTCGAGGTGTAGGCCTGGGCCGCCGTGAGCGAGGGCACGCTGTAGGTGACAGTCACCGCGGCCGAGGCGCCCGGCGCCAGGCTCGTCAGGGCCGGCGTGCTGGTCACTACGGACGTGATCGGCGGGCTAACTAGCGGGCTGGTCGGTGAGGCGGCGACACTGAAGCTGTCGACGGCGTTGCCCGTGTTGGTCAGGGCGTAGGTGAAGCTGACGCTGGCCCCGGCCGGTGTGGTGAGCACCTCGCTGGCCGGGGGCGCGAAGCGGAAGCTGCGCGTGATCGGGATAACCGTTATCGTGACCGTGTGGTCCTGGGCCAGGGGCGGGCTGGTGCCGCCCGTGGCCTGGGCGGTGATGGTCGAGGTGTAGGCCTGGGCCGCCGTGAGCGAGGGCACGCTG
>JAAXUL010000170.1 GCA_013336035.1 Chloroflexales bacterium | reverse complement strand
CCGGGCGCAGGCTCTCGCCGCCGTGGGGGCCCGCCACGGCGTGAGGGGCTGCGAGGATCGGCTGGGGCGCGCTGATGGCGAGCCAGGCGCCGCGGCTGCCGGCCACGCCATGCGGCGGCGTGGCCGTCCCATCGCGCACCGCCTCGTAGGCGGCGCGGGTCACGGACAGGGGGGCCACGCCCAGCTCGCGCTCGAGCAAGATGACGCACTGCTCGAACTGGCGCATCGCCGCCCCCCGGTCGCCGAGGGCGCCGTAGAGCTCGATCAGCCAGCGGTGCTGCTCCTCGGCAAGAGGGTCAGTCGCCAGGGCGCGCTGGGCCGCCGTGATCGCCGCCGGGTAGTCGCCCGACACGGCGTAGCCCTCGACCAGGGCGCTCAGCAGGTCGAGGTACCAGCGCTCCCAGACCTGCCGCTCGCGCGTGATCCAGCTCTCGAACTCTTCCGCGTCGGGCAGCGCAACGCCGTCGAGGAACGGCCCCCGGTAGAGCTCGGCCGCCGCGGCGAGCTGGTCGAGCCGCCCCTGGCGCAGGCCCGCCGTGGCCAGGGCCGCAGCTATCGCCGTGTCCACTTGCACGAGCGCAGGGTCAAGGGCGATGCCGGCGCTGCCGCTCACCAGGATCGTAGGGGGCAGCGCCTGGCGCAGCTGGCTCAGCAGCACCGTGAGATTCCGGCGCGCGGCGTGCTCCGGGAGGTCGGGCCAGAGCAGAAAGCCGAGCTGCTCGCGCGGCACCGGCTTGAGCTCGACGGCCAGGCGGTAGAGGAGCGCACGCAGCTGCCGGCGGGCCATTGGGAGGGGCTCGCCCCTAGCGCGCACCTGGGGCGGCCCGAGCAGCGCGACCTCCACCGTCACCGTGCCGAAGGCCGGCGACCGCTCACGCTGTAGCGCAGTCATAGCCCTTCATCCGCTCTCCGTTGGCGCACTGACGGTGGCGCTGGGCGGTCATGCCGCGCACCCGAGGTCGGGTGCAGGTGATGGGCGCGGGTGCGGCGGATGCCTGCCAGCATAGCCCTATGTCCAATAGCGGGCCTCCTCCTTCAGGCTGATCTGCCGCCCCGGCGCGCGCCGGCGGCTGCAGATCAGCCTGCACGGCCCAGCTCTATCCCCTTGTTCGTTCTTGACTCTGCGCCCTCCATTTGGCTATACAGTGGGCGTTCCCCCTTCCCACCAGAAACACCTGCTTCTCCGGTCGCCCGGGTTGCAGGGCGCTCTGCCCCCAAACCGACCCGTGCCTGCGCCTGTCGCGCCGCCCATCACTTATCTGGCGGCAGGTGCTGTGTGCCAACTCGGAATGTGGCCGCATTGCCTTGCGTGAGCAGAACGGCCATAGTTCTTACTGTCGCTCATCAGCCGGCCTTTCGGTGTCTAAAGGAGCTGCGTCAGCACAGAGGAGCAGAGGATGGTTGAGCGTAAGCGGCCCTTGCTCGGAGCCCTGGCCCTGATCGTGGTTGTCGCCCTGGTTAGCTGGGCAGCGCCAGCGGCGGCTCGAAGTTCGCACCAAGAGGCGGCCCTCCAGGTAGTCGCCAGCGGCCTGAACAATCCCCGCGGGCTGGCCTTCACGACATCGGGGGATGACCTGCTGGTGGCCGAGGCCGGTACGGGCGGCAGCAGTCCCTGCTTCGAGGGGCCCGAGGGCCAGGCCTGCCTGGGCAACACCGGGGCCATCGCCAGGGTCGATCTGGGCAGTGGCGCGGTCGAGCGGCTAGTCACCGGCCTGCCTTCGCTGAGCCTGGCCAACCCGCCGGGCTTCAACGCCACCGGCCCCCACGACGTCGCCGCCATCGACGACACCCAGTTCTACGTGGCCATGGGCTTGGGCGGCACCCCCGCCGTCCGAGAGGCCCTGGGCTCCGGCGCGGCGCTGCTTGGCCACGTGGTCCGTGTCCGTCCGGGTGGCGCGCCCCAGGCCGTGGCCGATCTGGCCGCCTTCGAGGTGGCGAACATGGTGTCTTCCCCGGCGAGGGGCAGATCGTCCGGATCAGGCGCTAAGGCGCTCCTGACCGCGCGCTCGTCTGTATCGGGCCCCGCGCTACAAGCGTGGGGCCCGGTCTGTTTATGCTCATGGACAGGAGCTAATCGTTGCCCTCGCCGAGGGCACGCTCTGACGGAGCGGCCAACGACATAGAGGGCTCGCCGACCGATCACAGGCGCAGGGCGGAAGCAGCATGAGCACGCCGGAGAGCGCGCCCGCGCACTACATGTATTCGCATCAGCGGCCACCTCGACCCAATATGGTCGTCTGGTTCGAGGGCCTGGCCATTGCCCAGCAGGAGGACGGCACGACCACGCTGGCCGGCCTGCTGTCGAGCAGACAGATACGATTGCCCATGAGTTGGCGGTAAACACACCGCCCGAGGTGCTACAATAGAAGCACCGCAGGCACCCCAATGCGCGGTGCTGGCGCCTGCCAAGCATTGTGGAGATGGTATACTGCGCCGGTGATCAATGGCGTCTCCCCGTATTGCCACGGCGGCACCGAGCGCGCCACCCCGCGCCCCCAAGACCCAGCTGCACAAACGCGCTACGATAGCGGCAAGAAAAAGCAGCAAACACACAAACATACCCTCTGCATCCAGGCGACCTTGGCGATCTTCTGGGCTATCGGTCACCCGGATCGCATCGCAGGGCCGGAGGCAAGAGCATCTTCATGGGCAGGCCGTCGCAATCGTGGCTGTTCACCCCTCTGGCAGCGCTGCCGCTAGAGCAGGGTCAGCGCTGGGTCGAGCTTTGCCACGTTGCAGGCTCTGTCGATGGCCTCTTCGCCGACCCCATGCGCTCAGTCGTGGTTGTCACCGAGCCTGGCTGCGGCCTATCTACCAGCCTCACCATCCTCAGCTCATATCGCCTGCTCACAGTCCGCTACGACCCAGACCAGTGGCCTGGTCAACCACAGGCGCTCACCGGCGCTCCCGACCATTTCAGCCACTGGATGGCCCACCTGGCTCTAGCCTTAATTGAGGGGCTGCGGACCACCGAGGGTCAGGCCGAGCTGCTCACGATTGACCACTTCGAGTTTCTGGCCTGGGTTATCCGTCGCTACCTGGGCGCTCGCCATGTCAGCCTATGGCTCCGCCAGGTCGAAAGGATGCTCTCTGTTGAGCGTTGGCTAGAGCTGAGCGCCCGCCTGAGCGCCGGCCAGGGCCAGCAGCTCTACGGCGACAGTGTGGCCGACATCTACGGCCAGATCGAAGAGTGTTTAGAGCTGGCGCGTCGGCTCGGGTGCGCGGGGATCGCCATTGCCGTCGATATCAGCTTGATCGATTGGATTCATCGCGGCCCCGAAGAGCGCGAGGCGCTTCTGGCGGGGGCCCAGGATCTGCTTACGGCGCTTACGCCGCTACAGCGGCGAGGCTTTGGCCTCAGGATGGGCCTCCCGCGTCAGATGTGCTCGCTGGCTGATGTGCAGGCGATGGTGCGCGGGCGCGCTGTTGTCACCGCCTACGACTGGGCTGAGCCTGAGCTGGTGCAGATGGCGGTTGGCCTGGCTTCGGCCTGCGATGGTCTCCTAGAGCGTGAGGCGGACGATCAGATGCGCGATTTGTGGCGCGCGCTGCTGCCCGATATGAGGACGATCTGGACTATTCCAGGCCCTGCCGCGGCTGCCGCTCTGGCGCGAGGGGTCGTCGAGCACCGTACTGCAGGGCAGCGCGGCGATCTGCGCACATATCTGCGCGAGGCTCTCTACGCGCGCTCGGCCCAGCTTCGCCTGGACCCGGATCTGAAGCGACGGGTGATCTGGCGCGGCATGACCCCTATCACCCTCGATGAAACCCCGTTTCGCTTCTTCGAGGTCCTCTGGCGCCACCGCGGCGACTATGTGCATAATGACATCTTGCTCGACCTGGCCCATACCCGGGCCAACCTCGATAAGAACATTAGTCGCATGCGCGAGGCCCTCGAGCCATTCTATCGCGAAAAGAAGTACGTGTATATTCAGCGTGACAATAGCCACGGCACCTGGCTACAGAAAGATGCCTGCGTATTCTGAATATTTTATCATAGCACAAATGATCCACCCTTACTCGCTCGTGGCCCCGCATGTCAGCCGTGTGTCAGGCCGGTGTCCACAGGAGCGTTGTGCGCGTGAGTGCCAATGGCATATGATAAAGCTAGCGAGCACTACGCCCCGGCTGCGTCAGCCTCGTCCTGGTATCCTGCTACCTGGCCTGGACAGAGCGTCAGCTGGAAAAGGGTAAAGTTGTGAATAGATCGAACAAGCAGCTTGGCACCGATCATGAACGCTCGCCAACGTTGCCGCATATACCCGAGCGCGTGCTCGAATCCGGGGCGGTTGGGCGATTTACCACCCCTAACAAGCGCCCAGCGCTGCTCGTCGCGATGGGCTTACGCGAGGACCCATTCCTCAATAGCGTCAGCGAGAACGACCCGCTCTCTGACATGGGCTGCACATACATCGATTCGCAGCCATCGCTGCTCGAATACCTCAAACGAACAGCGTCGACCTTTGTCTTCGGCGATTACGGGATGGGCAAGACGGCCACCCGCCTTGCCATCGAGTACATTTTACGGACAACGGTCGGCAACTACCCCACCCTCTGCGTCACCTACACACCCCGGCTCAGCACGCTCGCCAGCGACTCAGACCAGCTGGCCCAGCAGCACCTAGAATCGATCGCCGTCGATCTGGCCATCGACACCTTCGTGCAGTTCGTTGAGCGTATGGGCGATGAGGACAAGCCCCCCAGCCCCGAGCAGCTCGCCGCCCTGGGCCGTATGGCGCCGCTGCTGCCACGGCCGCTCCAGCTCGCCATTCGTGCCGCCGCCAGCGACCCGCCCGCTGACGGGATCTTATGGCACAAGCTGCGCCCAGTGGTGCGCCGGGTGCCGGTCAGCGAGCCGTGGCGGATCCTGGTGAATCACCTGGCCAAGCAATTCGAGCGACACTCTGTCCCGAACCGAAATTGGGCGAGCCTGATGGCGGGCGTAGCCGTTCTCGGCTTCCCTCGTGTGTTCCTGCTGATCGACGCGCTTGACGAGCGCGCCATCGACCCTGATCGTCAGCATCTGGTGCTGCGCCCCTTGCTGGACCTTGTGGGCGATTTCCAGAAACTAGGCGTCTTTATTAAATGTTTCTTACCTCTCTCCTTGCAGAAGATATTCTATAATCAGTACCGTCACGAGCTACGCTCCTTGACAGTACCACTTGAGATTGCTACTATAGACCGGTTAAATCCTGATCGACTACAACAGACCATTCGTGAACGTCTACAGGTCGTCAGCAGCTCACACGGCAGCTTTCGTAGCCTCGACTGGTTCCAATCTGATGAGATTGAGGGCAGCATCGAGCTCGAGCTCGCACGGCTGGCCAACGGCTCGCCGCGCAGGATGATCGAGCTGGCCAGTCAGCTGATCGACTTTCATAGTCGGCACGGCTTCATCAACGAGCAGGACCCGGGGAGGCTCTGGCTTACACCGACTGAGTGGCAAGACTGCCTGGCGCTAATGGCGCGCGACACAACCTAACCACCCTGCGAATCCGTACGGGCAGATGCAGGGTGGCCTAATGCCCCCGGAAAAGGAACCCTGCGGATGGCTTACCGGAGACCCTACCGGACCGAGCTCTTCCTCGGCCGCAACCAGATCGCCACCCAGCTTGTGCAAGCTATCTGTCAGGCCCTTATCGGCGCCGAAGCTGTCCGGAGCCTCCTCGTCGAGGGGCCGGCCAGCCAGGGGAAGACATGGCTGCTACACCGGGTGGCCGAGCTCACCCGCGAGTGCACCAACCGCATCATCGTCTGTTGGTTTCACGGCCCAGACTTCTGGAATGACGAGGAGCCTCTGCCCTTCGAACAGGTCCGCGGAGATCTGCTGGTCCGCCTCTGGCAAACCATCGACGAGGCGATCCCCGACGCCCTACGCTGGCCAGAGAGTGTCAGGCAGGCCGATCCGCCCAGAGAGCGCGCCCGCAAGTTCAGCCACGAGTCGGTCGAGAGCCTGGTGCGCGAGGCGATCCGCGTCCTCGAGACGACACCCTACAGGCTACTGCTCGTGGTCGACGGCCTCGACGAGATCCCCAGCGCGGCCATTGACGACTTTAGCGATGGCATGATAGCGGCCCTGTTTCGCTGCCCGCAGACACGGCTGCTCTGGTCGCGCCGGGTCGATAGCCGCCACACGTGGAAAGATGTCGAGATCAAGAACCGGCGCCATAAATTTGACCTCAGAGACTATGATGCGTATGAGCAGCAGATCAACCAGATCCTCGACTCGAGCGGGCTGACCTTCGCCGACCATATCGCGCCGCAGATGCAGGCGTACCAATGGGGCAACCCTGGGGCGAACGCATTCCTCTGTGATCGGGTTGTATCTAACGGCGGCCTGATTAAGGGCGATGATATCCGCGAGTGTATCCTCTTTCTCATGCGCTCCCCGACCCACCCCCATGGCTCCCCGCCAGATTTTAACAGGCTCTCGCAGGCAATCCAGCGACACCCACGCCCGGATAACCCCGGGATATCACGCATGAAGCTTGCCGAGCTCTGGAATATGCGCCCCGATAAGCAGTTTAATGATTTCCTCGGCCAGCTTGAGGAGCGCGGCATCGGGTTCCCCAGCATCCCCGACGGACGCAGCTTTGTTATCTATCGCGACTTTGTCGAACTGTTCCGCGAGTACCATGTGAAGGAAGCGCTATGATCGAGCCGATGGCCTTCGGGGGCGCTCTGGCGACAGACCTCGTGGGCCGCGATGAAGAGCTCGCCACTATCTATAAGACCATTGGCGCCGACGCGGGGACTGAGTTTCGCTGCCTGCTGCTTATGGCCGAGGGCGGCAAGGGCAAGACCCGCCTCCTGCAGGCTGTGGCCTCCTATCTGCAGCCGCCGGCCCGCCCCGAGCAGATCCACCCCGCGCCCTGGAATACGGTCAGTGTGCTCGCCCCACCGCTCATTGATGTCGGCGACCCCTACCTGCACGCGCTCGTGCCCTTCCTGCGCGCCGTACGCGAGGGCTTTGGCACGCTGCATCAGTTTGATGCGGCGCAGTCCTTCGCGGCCTTCGACGAGGCCCTCGAGCGCTACGAGCAGGCCGCGGATATGGGGCGCTCGTACAAAGAGATCAACACCCTGGCCTCGGCCGTCGCCGAAGCGTTTCGCGGGGATTATCAGCAGCTCACCCGCAGCGTCCGCGTTGTCTGGTTCATCGACACCCTCGAGCAGCTGTTTATGCTGCCCCCCGAGCTGGTGGATCTGGCCGATGCGGTGCGCGCCAGCATTTCCGACCAGACAACGTTCATCTGGCTGCTGCAGCTGATCAGCAGCGCCCCGGCGAACACAACGCTTATCCTGGCCGGCCGCCCCGCGCCGCCGCACCAATCCGCTACCCAGCCCGCTAGCCCGCCCGCCGCCCCCCCCCGCTGGGTGCGCGAGATCCTCGAGTATGTCAGCCTCGTCCATGGGGCCCCGGGCGCCGTCGCCGAGACGATACCGCCCATGTTCGATGAGCATCGTCCCGACGACAAGGACGAGCGCGCACGCCTGCAGCTCAGCGCCTCTGGTGCCATCGACCACGCCCTTGGGCGCGAGCTGGTCAGCGTGCTCGAGCTGTTGCCTTTCTCTCCCGATGATGTCCGCGCCTACCTGCTGGCGCTAGAGCGCCAGCTGCAGAGCGACTCGTCCCAGCGTAGCCACCCCACCCTCGCCCGCTACCTTAAGCCGCTTATTGACGGCGATGACTGGCGACTCATCCTACACCGCCTCACCCACGGCAACCCGATCCTGCTGGCGATTTATGTAGACCTGCTGCTCAACGGCGACCTTGTCCCCGAGGCGTTCACCTACGCCCCGGACGCCTTCGCCAGGCTCGACCAGGCGGCGCAGGCGCGCGTGACCAAGGAAGTGAACCGCGATCTGCTGATCTATCTCTCTCGCGGCCTGAGTCGCCCCGAGGCTCAGGTCCTGGAGTATCTGTCGATCATGCGCCGCGGCCTCGACCAGGAGCGCCTCGTGCGCCTGTGGGGCGGCGAGGCTGAGCAGGCCGGGCAAACCCTCGGCTACCTACGTCGCCTGTCTTTTGTCAAGATTGGCCTGCGCAACAAGCTCTTCCTCCACGACGAGATCTACCGGATCTACCAGGAGGGCTACAGCGATGAGACCCGCGAGAGTCGCGAGGCCCGGCTCGAGATACAGCGCTCGATCTTTCAAACTCTGATCGACTACTGCGACGAGCAGGTCGAGCTCTGTACGCAGACCATTACCCGCCTCGACGAGCAGCTGCACGACATAGACCGGGATAAGGAGGAGCAGCGCGCTAACCCCGATGCGGCGCAGCGTGATGCCGAGCTTAAGCATCAGCTGCGCGAGCAGCGCCAGCGCCGCCAGCGCCTGCGCGCCGAGCAGTTGCACTATAGCCTGTACCTTGACCCGGTCAATGCCTTTAATAATGTCTATTTCGACCTTGCCGAGCAGGCGTTTGCCGCGAATGACCTCGACCTCTATGCCCAGCTCCAGTCAGAGATCGATCTGTTCTTCTTCAGCCCCAACGCTGACCTGAACCGCGAGCAAACCGATATGACCCCGCGCGCGTGGGATCAGCTGCGCTTCGCGGTGATCTACGAGCGCGTCTCGGGGCTCATCAAGCGCCTTATCAAGGCCCCTGACTACGAGCGCGCGATCAAGCTCGCCGCCGAGGCCTACGACCGCCATGCCGCGGCGCTTGATCGCCACTACGCCAGCAGTGGGATCCTGATGGTGCGTGAGACTGGCGAGGGCCGGGTGCTCGACAGGCTCTACCGCCTGGAGTGGCAGTCGCTGGGGAGCTACGCCGCTATCTTCCACGGCAGAGACGTGGGCGAGCAGGTTGCACAGCTAGAGAAGATCGTCGAAAGCCTGGAGGCCTTCCTGCGCGGTGAGCCGGCCGGCGAGCTTCCGCCATTCGAGCTCTCGGCATATCGCAAGCGCGTGCTCAATGTGCTCGCCCAGAGCCTGCGCTTCGCCGGCTATGGCTCGGCCACCCTCAATAACTTCGATATGGCCTCCTCTATCTACCAGAGGGCCGATCGCATTCTTGGCTTCACCGGCCTGGATGTGCTCCAGGCTGAGGTGAAGAATGACCGCTCGCGGGTGCTCGGTGAGCTCGGCGCGCTCTACGAGGCGCTCAGCGTCTCCGACCAGGCGGTCGCGATACGGCGCAGACTGGGCTTTGACTATCTGCTCGGCCTCTCGTATAGTACCAAGGCCCTGATCTACGTCAGCAACGTGCGGCCTAACGAGGGGCTCGCCTTCGCCCAGCTTGCGATCGAGCGCTTCCGCCGCGCCCAGGATGTGCGCGGCATCGGCCTCGCCCTGCGCCACGCCGCCGAGGCCCGGCGACGGATCTGGAACCTGCTCCCAGAGGAGGTGCGCCCACGACACCTAGAGCTCTTGGATGATGCAAAGCGCGATCTGCTCGAGGCCGAGCAGATCTTCAGCGACTCTGCTGAGCGGGTGCGCCTGCTCGCCATCCGCATGGAGCTGGGCTGTCTCTACCGCGACCGGGCCCGCTTCTTCAGGCTGTCGCCTGACCACGAGATAGTCCAGAGCGCCCTGGGCTACCTCGAGCAGGTGGCACGTGACGCGCAGACCAATAACTATATTGCCTACCAGCTAGGTGCCCTGGTCAACAAGGCATGGCTCTACTTCAGTAGTGCCGCGTACGCGCTGGCGGATCAAGCCGCCAAAGAGGCTCTAGAGGCGGCGCCGCAGAAGTATGTGCTAAATCCTGACTGGCCGATCAGCCGCAGCGAGCGCGATAATGCGGTGATCTACCGCGAGCTGAGCAAGCTCTACTCTCTGCGCGGCGCGCTGCTCGAGGCTCAGGTTGGCGCATACCATGAGCTCTTTGGCGAGAAGCGAGAGTGGCTGCCCGAGCTGCTCAGCCACTACATCCTCTCGATTACTTATGCGCAGCTGTTCTCGCCGCACGATCGCTGGGACCTTGGCTTCTCCAAGCGCCAATTTTACGATCTGCTCACCAGGCTGATCGTCTTTGGTCAGCTGGCTGTTGATACTGTGCGCTCGCAGATCGATGTTATCACCTCGCTCTACCAGCTACGTAGCGTCGGTGTTATGCATCTACAGTATGAGCAGATCGTCGAGGAGGTCTTCGCCGATAAGCGCGGGCTCGATTACCTTGACTAGCCGCTGCTCGACATGCTCGGCCCTGAGGATCGGAACCTATAAGGGTCCAGCATTCGCGGGACGCGTGACAGTTTCTAGATGAGAGGAGCGGCCGTATGATGCCCGCGATCGTCCCTCAGGCCGGCGCTGAAATGCTGGCTGGGGCCGTGAACTATATTGAGCAAGATTGCATCTCCCTTGAGGCTGGTGGCCCTGGGGACTTACCCGTAGACTTCGCGCAACGATACGGCCACGCCAAGGGCCTCTACACTATGCCTCTCTACGGGCCCTGGATCCTCGCCTGCAATACGCTCCTCGGCGGCGCCCCGCTCGTGCTCGGCCCCACGCTCACCCGCCGTCTCGCAGACTTCCGCACGCCGCGTCAGCTGGAGGGCCACCTCGACTGTGAGCTTGCCCGCACGGGCCTGATCACGCCTCCAGATGCACAGCTCCCGCCGCCGGCGCGCCCTGCGACGCTCGCCGCATGGCTCCATGTCACTGACGCATGCAATCTAGAGTGTCCGTACTGCTATGTGCGCAAGTCTGGCGCCCATATGGACCTCAAGACCGGGCAGCAGGCGATCGATGCGCTGCTCCATACCGCTAGCCTGCATGGCTTCCCCACGCTCCAGCTCAAGTACGCCGGCGGCGAGGCCGCGCTGCACTATCGGATGGTGCAGCAGCTTCATGCCTATGCCGTTGAGCAGGCCGCCCGCGCGGGTATCACTTTGCAGTCGGTCGTCCTGAGCAACGGGACGGTGATGCCGCACCCCTTTGCTAGCTGGCTGGCCGCTAGCGGCGTCCGGCTGATGCTCTCGGTAGACGGCCGCGGCGCTGACAATGACCAGCAGCGGCCCTACAAAGGCGGGGCGGGCGGCGGCTTCGCGGCGCTTGAGCGGAACCTCAACGAGCGCCTGCTGCCGCGTGGGATACGCCCTGATGTGTGTATCACGGTCACCGGCTCGGGGGCGGCCAGGGTTGGCTCGGCCGTGGAGTGGGCCCTTGACCATGGCCTCCCCTTCAGCCTGAACCTCTACCGCGAGCATGATCTCTCGGCCTCGTTCCACCAGCTGCGCTATGAGGAGCAGACGATTATCGCCGAATTACAGGCTGTGTACGCCGCGATCGAGCGACGCCTGCCCCAGAGCCCCTTCCTCAACGGGCTGCTCGACAGAGTCCAGGCCCAGGCCCACAGCCACGCCTGCGGGCTTGGGCATAGCTACGTGGTGATCACGCACGAAGGCCGCGTCGCCCCGTGC
>JAAXUL010001598.1 GCA_013336035.1 Chloroflexales bacterium | reverse complement strand
ACAGCGCGCTGGTGACCGTAGACTACCCCGACGCCGTCACCGGTGGCCTGCGCCGCACCACCGACGCCCTGCGCGCCGTGCTCGAGCGCACCCGCGGCGATATGACCGCGGCCCTGCGCCAGGACCAGCTGACCGCCGCTATGCACGAGCTCGAGCGGCGCCTGGGGGGGTAGCCCGTAACGGGACAGTATGAGCGAGTTCGCCCGCGATAACCTTGGCACCGCGGCGCTGCCCGCCGCGGTGCTGGCCGCCATCGGCGCCTGCGCCGAGGCCTGCCGCTCGACCCTGCACGAGCTCGAGGGCGACCGCGAGCGGCTGCGGGCCGCCCTTGACCGGCGGATCAAGAAGGCCCCCGACGGCCCGGCCCGCCGCCTCTGCGCCGTGGACGGCGCCCACGCCACCGTGCCCGCCGCCGGCGCCACCTTCGCCGCCATCGCCGCCGCCGCTGTCGAGGAGGCCACGCTCACCGACCAGGATGTGCTGGTGCGCCTGCTGCCACCCGTCGAGGAGCTCGAGAGCATCCTCGGCGGCCTGCGCTGCGTGCTCGAGCTGCGCCTGCTCGCCCGGCGCATCCGCGCCACCACCAGCGGCCTCTTCGTCCTCGACGGCTCGTTCTACTCGATGCTGGCCGAGATCAACCGCCTGCTGGTGCGCTTCGCCCAGGACCACCGCCCCCCCCGCCCGCCCGTCTGGTGGGACACCTTCCGCCCCCTGCTCGAGGGCTTCTTCGCCGACGAGGACTGGCGCCTGGTGCTTGAGTGTCGCCGCGTCGTCGCCCACCCCAAGTCGGCCACCGCCGCCGACGATGTGCTCGAGCTGGCCCCCCACCTGAGCGGCACCGTCACCGACCGCACCCTCTGGACGAGCGTGCTCAACCCGGGCGAGCACTCGCTGCCTGTGCCCCTGATCCGCAAGGACCGGCCGCATCTGCTGACGGGCTACCGCAGCCCCGCCCTGGCCGATTTCCGCGAGCGGCGCACGGCCATCGAGCGTGGCTACGGCCAGCTCTACGTGCTCTACTACCGGCCCGACGGCTCGGGGCCCGCCTATCGGCTCGAGCTGCCCGCGGCCCTGATCGCCCGCGAGCCCCTCGGCGCCGTGCTGGCCACCTTCCGTGGCGCGCTGCGCGTGACCAGCATCCAGGAGCCGCTGCCCCAGTTCCTCGCCGACGCGATCTGCCGGCAGCTCGGCCACGCCCTCGCCGCCACCGCCGAGGGCGCCCGTACCACCCTCCAGAGCGAGTTCGATCTCGGCCTCGTCCAGCGCTACCTGGGCCCATACCGCACGCCGCGCTAAATGCTCGCAGGCCCTGTCTGCGGCACGCGAAAGACCGAAAAGGGCTGTTTTCAGGGAGGGCTTGCCCTCCCTGAGACCCTCCCTGCCGCAGCCTCTGCTGGGAAGCATTTAGCAAGCGGTCGGTCTGCGGTCTGCGGCACGCCTACGGCCGCGCCAGCATCGGCAGGGCGACGGTGTAGCCGGCGGCGCTGAGGCGGCGGGCGTAGATGGAGCCGATAGCGTCGACCCCCTCGACGGCCGCGGGCTCCTGGCCCCAGGCGAGCCACGACCCGGCGGGCGAGGGCGCGACGGCGACGATGCTCACCAGCTGGCCG
>JAAXUL010000817.1 GCA_013336035.1 Chloroflexales bacterium | reverse complement strand
AGGTAGAGCCAGAGGCGTCCGCCGGCGAGCTCGAGCCGGCTGGTGATGGCCCGCCCGGCGCGGTAGGCCAGGTGCTCGCGCTCGAGTTGGCGGAGGATGGTCTCGAGGTAGTTGGGCGGCAGTGCCGTATAGTCGGCGAGGGTTGCCCCCCTGGGGAAGCCCGGGAGCAGATACTGCTCCTCGGATGCGGGGAGCTCGGCGAGGGCCCCGCGCAGGGTGGTGCCAAGCTCCAGCCCCTCGCCCTGGGCGAGGGCGATGAGCTCGGTGAGGAGCAGGGTCCCGGGGAGGGTGCGGTCCACGCTCGTGCCGATCAGCATGGCCAGCCAGCGCAGGAGGGTGGGGGTGTGCCCGCCCTCGGACTGCTGGGCCATGCGCGCCAGATCCGCAGCGTCGAGGGGCACGATGCGGGTGAGGCGGGCCGGGTCGAACTCGTCGAGCACCACGACGGCCGCCTCCTCCCACCAGCCGGTCGCCTGGAGCAGTGGCTGCGAGGCGAAGAAGTCCGCCTCCTGGGCGAACTGGCCGAGGTACGCGCAGCCGCCGACAAATGGGCAGCGGCGCATGCAGAGGGTCTCGCGGACGGGGTAGCCGTTGGCGGCCAGGGCCTGGGCCTCGGGGAGCTTGCGGCAGTTGCTCTGGTTGCGTCCGTGGAGGGGGATGAGGTCGAGGCCAGACTGGTCGTGGATCTGCTCCTTGCGTAGGGCTGTCCAGATGATCTGCCCCGGGGTCTCATGGGTCTGGAGGTAGGCCTTGAGCCCCGTGCCCGTATTGTGGCCCTTCCCGACCCCTGGCAGGTGGGCCAGCAGCAGGAAGCCCTGGCCGGCGAGCGCGTGGTCGCGTGCCAGGTCGGATATCTGGGCGCGGGCCTCGGCCAGGGGGATAGCAGCGGTGGCGGGGCTGGTCTCCTGCGCCACGCGGTCCAGTCGCTGGGGGCGCGCCCGGCGCAGGGGGTAGCTATCTGGGGTGGGGAGCTTCCCCTGCTCCAGCAGGTGGCGCGGGAGGCTGCGGTGGTAGACCTCCAGGGTGGGGGCGGTGTCAATGAGGTGCTGGAGCCGGGCCGGGCCGTGGGCCAGGGTGAACTCGTCGAGGTCGGCCTTGGTGGCCCCGCCCTCCAGCGGGAGGCGCAGCACGCGTACCTGGAGCCCGGCGGCCGTCAGGGTCTGCCCATGGCGGATCGTCCACAGCTCCTCGGGGGCGAGCCGGCTCGTCCCGTCCTTCACGGGGCGCGGCTGGCTGTCGTAGGCGAGGATGACGGTGGTGACGCCGCGGGCAACGAGCTCGGCGCCCCACTCCTCGCGGAGGTAGGAGAGGCCGGGGTGGGCGAGGGCGGGCGCGCTGAGCCGCCCGGCGGCGTATGCCTGTGTGGTGATGAGGGCCTTGATCTCGCCCTCGGTGAGGAGCACCGTGTCGGCCGCGCCGAGGTCGTCCCACCCGAATATACTTGTCGCCCCGCGCTCGGTGTAGCCGCCGGCGAGCGAGCGGTAGCCCTTGCCGGGGTAGCTGCGGGTGCGCAGATCCACGACCTCGCCGGCGGCGAGGTACGGGAAGACCAGGCAGCCGCAGAGGTTCGCGTGGGCGCGCAGCTGATCGCCCTCGTGGACCAGCACCCCCGCCGCCTCCGCGTAGGGCAGCAGCTCGGGGCACTCGTGGCGGAGGTGGTCGGCGAGGGCCGCGGGGTCGCGGCGGGTGACCCCGAGGACGGCGCGGCCGACCGTGTCCTCGTTGATGCCGCGCTGGTGGAGGTAGGCGAGCGGGTCGGGGTTGGCGAGGTCGAGCAGGTTGGCGTGGGCCCACAGCGCGACGGCACCGTAGAGGGCCCGGTAGTGGGCGCCGTCCTCGGGCCGGGGGTCGTCGTGATGCCGGCGGGTCTTTCGGGCGGCGGACACGCGCGGTAGCGGGCGGTCGTCCCCGATCAGCTTGCGGAGCGGGCCGCCCTCATGGCAGCCGCGACACCAGTAGCGCTCCCTGCCGGGCTCGAGCCAGACGCGGAAGCGGTCGCTCTTGGGGCCGCTGCCCCCGCAGAAGGGGCACGGGCCGGCGTGCTCGAGGGTGCGCCGGTTGACCAGGCGCAGGGGCGGCAGCTTCGGGTGGATAGCGGGGGTGGTCTGATATGGGTCCACAGGTCGCTCCGGCCAGCCCTGGCCCGGTTTGTGGCAACACAAACCCAGCATGTCACCGGCGGGGCGTTGACATGGGGATCAGGGGCTGGTATAGTTGGAGCAGACGCGGAAACGCGGCAATAGCAAAGCCAGCCCCTGTGGGCGGGTGGACCGTTGGGCCTTCGACCCCGAGCTTGCGAGGCGGGTGGGTCGGAGGCTTGTTTTTGGTCCACGCGCCCGCGTGAGCGGAGGTGCCAGGCGGCGGCGCGTCTGCCCGGACACAGCGTGGGGTCGGTGCGGCGGGGGCGGCCCCCGCGTCGGTTAGATCATCGTCACTCCTGCAGTACCGTGTGGGTCGCCGGCGGCGCTATCACCGCGCTCAGCATACAACCTGATCCGCAAAAGAATTAGGCCACGGCAATAGCGATCATGGGTCATGTTGGGATAGCCCATGACTCCGGGTGCGGCGCAGCGACGGCCGCCGGCCGGCACGCGGGCACGTGCCCCGAGTCTAGCAAAATTACGCGCCATGCTCAATAGAATCTCGCGCCAGTATGCCCTGAATCACGCGCCAGTCTCGCGCCACTCGCGCCACATGTGGCGCTCGCGCCAATCTCGCGCCAATCTCGCGCCACACTTGCGCCAGTAGGCGCTGGTGACGCGGGAGCGGCGCTCCGGGCTACTTGCGGGCCAGACGGTAGCGGCTCCGTGCCGTGGGCCCGTCCACCTGCACGAGGTTGGCTCTGAGCAGCACCTGCAGGTCACGCTGGACATTGCGGCGGGCCTCGCCGATCCCCTCGGCGATCTCGCCGCTGCTGGCGCCGCGCCGGCGCCCGATCTCCTCCAGGATGCGCTCCTGCCGCGGGGTGAGCTCCAGCGCCTTGCTCGGGCCGGGCTGCTCCCCCAGCGGCTTCCCCCAGACCTGGAAGGTGAAGAAGTTGCCGTCGTCGCGGTAGCTTGGCGGGTCGCAGCCCCAGGTGCTCAGGATATCCAGCACGGTATCCACGCCCATGCCGAACTTCTCGACCTGGCCGGCGTGGTGGAGGATCTGCGCCAGGGCCGGGTTACGGCTGACCTGGGCGACCCGCAGGTTCTCGACCGTGACGCCGGGCGGGAGCCCGCCCGGCGTGACCCAGCGCACGCATGCCGGGTGCATCTCGATCCGCGCCATGGAGCCGGCGAGATCCCAGGAGCGGTGGCACAGCGAGTTGACGGTGAGCTCGCGGATGACCGTCATGTTGTAGGCGTGATCCTCGATGCGCTCGGCGCCCTCCAGGCGGTAGCGGTGCTCGGAGCGTGCCCAGAGGAGGTCGACCGCACGGGTGATCATGTCCACGATCGGCCCGCGCACCTGCTTTGAGAAGAGCAGGGTGGTCGAGTGTGTGTCGGGGCCGCTGAACTGGGCCACGTCGATGCCCGCCGTGTCGAGCCAGCGGTCCGGCTCGCTCGTGAATGCCAGGACGCCGACCACGGTGGGGGTGAACTGGTCGCCGTCGCGGTGCAGGCAGTGGTAGCGCTGTAGGTACTCGATCGGCTCGACCGGCCCGTCGTACCCGCGCTTCTCGATGGCGGTGCGGATGTGGCGGCGCACGAGGTCGAGGTCGATATCCTCGAGTCGCGCCCCGTAGACGGGCCGGCGCTCGGGGATTGGGGCGTCGGTCATCTCGATACCTCCGGGCAGCTAGCGGCGCCTGCGTGCGCTGGTGGGCTTGCAGCAGCACAGGATACTGGATTCTTGGCATCGTCGCAATCGGCGGGTCTCGTGTGGCGTTAGTCGGCGGCGCTGGCCGCGCGGACGGCCGGAAGCCAGCCGCGCACAGTTGACTCGGGCCAGCCGAGGTGGCGCCCGATCTCGCTGGCCCCCCAGCCGTTCTGTGTCTGGAGTGCCTGGGCCTCGCGCATCAGCGCCTCGCGCGAGCGGTCGCGTCGGGCCGCGAGCTCGGCCTGGGCGCGCGCGAGCTCGCGCGCGAGCCGCTGCCCCTCCCGCTCCGCTCGCGTCGCGAC
>JAAXUL010000816.1 GCA_013336035.1 Chloroflexales bacterium | reverse complement strand
CACCCGAATGCGGCGCAGCAGCAGCTGGCGCCAGATCTGGGTCTGGAAGGTCACCGTCCGGCAAAAGAGATCGGCGCTCGCGAAGGTCAGCCGGACGTCGGTGGTGCGAGCGATGCCAATCTTGCCCTGGCCGCCCTCGGGCCCCACCCTAACCATCCAGCTCCCGCCACCCTGCCCCTCGACACTGAACCCGATCGTGGCGTGAAGGTCGCCGCCCCGCTCGGGCCAGTAGACCAGCGCGCACATATGCACGAAGCGGGTCAGCTGGCGCCGCATCATGCCAGGCTGATAGTAGATCCAGATCGGACGGGCGCGGGCTATGGCAAGCTGCGCGCCATGGACGATCCCCGCGTGGGCGAGCGAGCTGCCAAACAGCTCGGCTACCGTCGGCGTCGCGCCAAAGAAGGGCGTGGCGACAAGGTGGCCGAGCTGCTCGTGCCCCATAACGGCCGCCAGGCGCGCCGCCTCCTCGAGGGCGCCGAGAAACGAGGCGACCAGGTCAGCCACCGGCATATCGGCGCGGGCCTCAATAGCGGCCCTGTTCACCTCCTTCAGGTCCGTGCGCTGGGCGAAGCCCGGGATGTCGACCGGCCGGCCCTCGAGCCCGGCCATGATCGCCGCGTTGTAGGTGTGGGTCACCGAGTCGACATGGGCCAGGGCCTGGCGCCGCGTCCAGCCTTCAGCGCGACGGTCGGTCTTCTTCGCCCAGTCCTCTTCCTTCGTGCGCTCGAAGGTGCCCGCATAGATCTGCCGCAGCTCGAGAAAGTCGGCGGCGATGGTGTACGCGGTGAAGGCGCCAATGCGATCCTCTAGGCGCGCAAGGGCTGCCTCAGCCTCTAGCTGCTCATCGGTCAGCTCCTCGACGGCTGGCGGCTCGGCCGCCGAAGGCTCGGCCGCCGAAGACTCGACCACCGAAGACTCGACCACCGAAGGCTCGCCGGGCGCTTTGCTGTCGCTCTGCTCCGGCTCCGCCTTGATAAACCATAGCTTCAGCTTTGGTACCATAACAACCCCGCCGGCCTGGCCGGCATATTTAAAGGTCCACGCGCTCGACCCCTTCGACCTCCAGGATCAGGTCGGGGCCATACACGCGGGAGGGCGTCTGGAAGCCAGCCGCCCACTGGCCGGAGAGAACCTTCTCGGCGATCAGCACGGCGGTCATTGCCGTGAGGGTGTAGGTCTCGGGCGTGCGCAGGCGGGCCACCACACGGCGACCCTGGTCATCGGACACCTCGCCCCAGAGCAGAGTCAGGGCGCGGGCCCGCTCCTCGTCTGAGGGGCCCGCTGGCTGCCGGCGCACCAGCCCACCCAGCAGCTCTTGTACCGCGCGAGCCCCCAGGATAGGCACAAGGCCTCCGCCCAGGCGCAGCATAGCGATCACGGGGGACGGCATATACGCGTAGACAGTGATATTGGGGATGCCGGTGCTGTGATAGGCGGTGCTCACATCGCCCCACGGGATCGCCAGCGTATCCACCGGCCCGCGCCCGAAGTCGACCCGCCTGGTCAGTCGGCCCAGGGGCGCCGGCACAATCTTGCCCTCGCGGCGCACCGCCCCGCCCTTGCCCATGCCCTCGACGGCGGTTGTGGCAGTCCCCCGCGAGGCCCGGCCGACGGCGCGAATGGCTAGCTCAAGCCGGGTGGCCGAGGGCAGGCGCCGCCCCAGGTGGGCGGCCAGGCAGTCCGAGGGCACGACGTCGAAGCCGACGCCCGGCAGCAACATCACCCCCGCCGCCTGCGCCTCGCCGTCGCGGCGGGCCAGCCCCTCGAAGACTGCGATCTCACCTGTTATGTCAAGATAATGCACGCCAGTGCGCAGACAGGCCTCGGCCATGGGGCGGCTGGTGCGGCTGAAGGGACCGGCGCAGTGGAGCACAGCGGCCCGCCCGGCCAGGGCGGCGTCGAGGCCCGGCCCATCGTCAAGGCTTACGACACATGACGGCAGGCCGAGGCGACGCGATACGGCGGCCACGCCAACGGCGCTGCGCCCGGCCAGGGTCGGCCGCAGCCCACGCTCCAGCGCCCGCCGAGCCACAAGCTCGCCGGTGTAACCATTAGCCCCATAAATTAACAATCGCTCGCCCAGGGTAGACATACCACTGCTAGTATAGCACCGTCATCATAGCCGGCAGACTCGCTGTATCATAGGAGCGGCCTCCATAAAGAGAAGAAACGCCCTATGTCCACCCAGATCTGCTTCATGCCGGCGACCGAGCAGGCCTCCCGCATCAGAGCCCGCGAGCTCTCGTGCGCCGAGGTGATGGCGGCACACATCAACCAGATCGAGCGGGTCAACCCGCTCGTCAACGCTATCGTGACCTTTCTGCCCGAGCAGGCCCTCGAGGCCGCCGATGCCTGCGACCGGGCCCTCGCCGGCGACACCGCCCCCTCGCCCAGTGAGGCGCCGCTCTTCGGGCTGCCAGTGGCCCACAAAGACCTGAATGAGACCCGGGGCATCCGCACCACCTACGGCTCGCCGATCTTCGCCGGCTATGTGCCCGCCTTCGACTGTCTAATCGTCGAGCGGCTGCGACGGGCCGGGGCGATCTGTGTCGGCAAGACCAACACCCCCGAGTTCGGCGCGGGCTCGCAGACTTTCAACCCGGTCTTCGGCGCCACGCGCAACCCCTACGACCTGAACAAAACCTGCGGCGGGAGCAGCGGCGGCGCCGCCGTGGCCCTCGCCTGTGGGATGCTGCCCATCGCCGACGGCTCGGATGTGGGCGGCAGCCTGCGCAACCCCGCCGGCTACTGTAACATCGTCGGCTTCCGCACCACCCCCGGCCGCGTGCCGGTCTGGCCCGATCTGGCGCCCTATCTGCCGCTCTCGGTAGACGGCCCCATGGCCCGCAGCGTGTCCGATGTCGCCCTGATGCTCTCGGCGATCGCCGGCCCCGACCCCCGGGCGCCACTCTCGCTCGGCGAGCCGGGGGCCTGCTTCACCGCGCCCCTCGAGCGCGACCTGCGGGGCCTGCGCGTGGCCTGGAGCCCCGACCTGGGCGACCTGCCCATCGACCCGCGGGTCAGCGCGGCCTTCGCCGCCCGCCGCGCCGCCTTCGAGGCCATCGGCTGCATCGTCGAGGACGCGAGCCCCGACATGGCCGGCGCCGACGAGATCTTCACCACCCTGCGGGCGCTGCGCTTCGAGCAGGGCCTGGGCGATCTGCTCGACCACCACCGCGACCAGCTGAAAGACACGGTCGTCTGGAATATCGAGGCCGGGCGCGGCCTGACGGGCCCCGCGGTCGGCCGGGCGATGCGCTTGCAGAGCGAGCTCCTGGCGCGTATGCGGTCCTTCTTCACGCGCTACGACGCCCTGGTGCTTCCCGTAAGCCAGGTGCCGCCCTTTGCGATCGAGCAGCCCTATGTGGCCGAGATCAACGGCGTGCGGCTCGAGACGTACATCGAGTGGATGCGCTCGTGCTACTGGATCAGCGTGACGGCCCAGCCGGCCATTGCGGTGCCGGCGGGCTTCACGCCCGAGGGGCTGCCAGTGGGCCTACAGATCGTCGGCCGGCCCCGCGACGAGCTCGGCGTGCTCCAGCTCGCCTACGCCTACGAGCAGGCGACAGGCTTCGCCAGACAGCGGCCGGCATTGTAGCGGCGGGCCGCCCTACGCCAGCCGGAAGCGGACAAAGACAAAGCGCTCGGCGGGCCAGAAGCCCAGGCCCTTGTAAGCCTGGAAGGCGCCCTCATTCGCGGCCATTACCATGAGGTAGACGCGGGGCGCCAGCCCGAAGCAGGCCCGGGCGAGGGCGCTGGTGCAGGCCCGGGCCAGGCCCCTGCGCCGGTGGCCGGGGTGAGTCACAATGTTGCCAATCTCTATCACATCGGGAGTGGCGAAGTGGGTCGCCGCCATGGCCACCAGATCTTCGCCCGCGAAGGCCCCGAAGGCCGGGCCGTGGCCAAAGACGGCGGGCCGCCAGGCCATCAGGCCGCCTATGGCAGCCAGGGCGCCCATCGCCGGCAGATCGTCGGGGCGCAGGCGGCGCACCGCGGGCGCCGTGTGGTGCCGCAGGGTCTCGGGCTCGACCACCATCTGGTACTCGACCTCGAGCGACTCGATCACGGCGGCGCCGGCGAGCTGGCGGGCCCGCTGCTCGGG
>JAAXUL010000169.1 GCA_013336035.1 Chloroflexales bacterium | reverse complement strand
CGCGCCGCGCCGATGCGTGGGTCAGGAGGCGTCCTATGACCGCCCTGCTCTCTACGCAGTATGCGCTCCTCGCGCTCGCCCTGCTCTTCCTGGCGGCGCAGCACTGTCGTGACGGACCCACGCCCGCCGCATGCGTGAGCGTGCCGATCGCCGTGGGCTTGTGCTACGACAATGTCGTCCTCGCCCTCGGCGGAGCGCTTATCGCCGAGCCGCTCCTGCTCGCCCTCAACTGGCCTCGCTTCCTCCTCCAGGCCCTGATTGCCCCGCGCTTCCTCACTCAGCTTCACCGACTGGTACCGGCGCGCCGAGGCCTCTGGGCTGTCCGCGCGCTCTGCCCGGCGGCTGGCCTGGACGGCTTTGGCGATGCTGATCGGGTGCGGGGCGTCCGCCGCTCCCGGACGAGATAGGGTTTGCCTGGTGACAAACGCCGCTGAGTCGCTGTTGCTGGCCGCCGTGTTGGCGGGTACGCGGCACCTGCGCGTCGGGCGTGCCGTGTATCGCCGCCGCACCACGGCGTGTCGGTCAGGAGAAACCTATGACCCAGCGCATCGTGGTTGCGGGCGCGACGGGCTACATCGGGGGCAACGTCGCGCGCGCCTGTGTGAGCGCCGGCCTGAGCGTGCGGGTCCTCGCTCGCGACCCTGGCCGCCTTCCCGCCGACCTCGCGGGCGCTCTCGAACCCTTTGTCGGCGAGGTCACGCGGCCTGAGACCCTGCGCGGGCTGTGCAACGGCGCCGACGTGCTCTTCTCGTCGATCGGGATGTACATCCTCAACCGGCGGCCATCGCTCTGGGAGGTGGATTACCGGGGCAACCTGGCCCTGCTGGACGAGGCCCAGCGGGCCGGCGTCGGCACGATCGTCTTCGTCAGCGTGCTCCACGGCCCCGAGATGGCGCGGCTCAGCGCGGTGGCGCAGGCCCGCGAGGCCGTGGTGCAGGCCATCCAGGCTTCGGGCCTACGCTATCTGATCTTTCGGCCAACCGGGTTCTTCAACGACATGCTCCACGCCCTCCCCCGGATCCGCAAGTCGGGCGCCTCCTATCTGGTGGGCGATCCGAATGTGCGCATCAACCCGCTCCACGGGCTCGACTTCGGCGAGGAGGTGGTGCGCACCCTCGCCACCGGCCTGCCCAATAACTGGATCCGCTCCGTCGGCGGCCCCGAGGTGTTTACGCGCGAGGAGATCGCTCGCATGTCCTGTCAGGCGCTGGGGCTGTCGCCGAAGGTCCGCCACATCCCGCTGGCCACGCTGCGCCTGGCCGCCGCCGTGGCCGGGCCGTTCCACGGCAACTTCCGCGCCTTCCTGAAGTTTCTGGAGTTCGCCGTCACGACTCCCGATATGACTGGCTCACCGATCGGGCACCGCCGGCTCTACGACGCGATGGTCGAGTGCGCGGCCCGCGAGCCGAGCGCCGGACGGAGGGGTCGCTCTACCCCAATGCGGCCGGGGCCGCGCCCAACCTAGGGCGTACGACCCCGCGCCTGAGCCGAATGAGGAGCCTGCCATGGACACGTCACCCACACACGTTCCATCGAAGGCGAAACGGTGCCTGGCGCTGGGGATCGCCGCCGCTGGGCTGGGCACGGGCATAGCCTGGGTGCTCGCCGTCCAGCGGCACACGCTCAGGCAGTTCGAGCTGGGCGCGCGGGCGCGGCTCACCGCCCATTTTACGCTCCACGAGGAGGCCATCCCGGAGTGCTTTCGCACGCTGCGCCCCTGGCGCACGCTCAAGCTGATCCAGGTCACGACGCGGGTCTACGACGCCGATGGGCGCGCGCGGATCACCACGCTCAACCTGCGCGCGCTCGGCCTGCTGCGCGTCGCCACGCTCCTGATCCGCCCCGCCGACGCCTATGCGCTCCCGCTCCTCTCGCTCGATCTCGCCTGCGCCGGGCCGGTGCGGCTGGTCGCCATCGAGCTGATCGCGCCGACCGCCGCCCAGCGGGCGGTGGCGGAGCTTGACGCGGCCCACCTGCGACCCTGGCTCGGCCGGCTGGCCGCACTCCGCAGACGGTCGCCTACGGCGTGGGAGCGGCCCTTCTTGCTTGACTCCAGCGTGATCGGTGCGACTGACTGGCGCCAGGATCAGCGCCTGCTCAGCGCGCTGGACGGGTATCTATGTGTCTACCTGGCGCTGCTCGCGCGGGCCCAGTCCGTGTCGCGCGTCGAGGCGCATGCGCTGCGCGAGGGCCTCGCGACCTACGTGGAACGCCTCGTAACCCTGGGCGGCCCCGCGGTTGAGAGCTTCAAGCCAGTCGTTGGGGCAGCGCGGCACCACGCCTTTGTCGAGGGGGTGATGTTCGGCCTGACGGGGGACGCAGCGGCGCTGGCCTGAGGAGGGTCTTATGGATGGGATACTCTTCCTGATCCTGCTGCTGGAGGTGGGCCTGCTCGCCGGGGTGAAGGGGCGCATGGGCCAGCGCTACATCGAGCATGTGCAGCGCCTGGCCCTCTCGGCCTTGCAGAGCCAGAATCTGCACGCGAAGCCGATCCCCCCCGCGGATCGCGCATTCACGCCCTGGAAGGGCTTCGGGCTGGTCCACTATGCAGCGATGGCCGCGGCGGGCGAGCGGCTGCGCCATCTTGGCGTGGTGCAGATCCGCATTGGCGGCGTCGTGCGCGTCCTGACCCTCACGATGATCCCATCCTACCGCTACCCCATGCCGTTCTTTGTGGTCGATCTCGTCTGCCTCGGCTCACGTCGGATCGCAGCGTTCCAGATCATCGATCCGGCGCCAAGCGACCCGGAGCGCCAGCCGAAGGACTATCCGCTGCTCCGCGCGTGTCAGGCCATGGCCGCCGCGCGCTTCGCGAGCCAGGATCTGCTGAGCGGCGACGGCGCGCAAGGGGTGCTGCGCGATTGTAGCGTCGTGGTGCGCACCGACGATCAGCACGAGCGCGAGCTCCTGATCATCTTCCAGGAGTATCTGTGCACTTGGCTGAAGCTGGTTCAAGCAGCCCCATCCGCGCCTGCCGCTGCGCAGCGGCAGATGCAGGCTGGCGTCGAGCAGTATCGGCGAACGCTGCATGATGAGGGCGGGCCGGTGGTCAGCTTCGAGCGCTACCTGATGGGGCCGCAGCGGCTTGATCGCTGGTTCTCGCGTGTAGTCTTCGGCACAGATGTGGTCTAGCGTAAGTTTTGTGCAACTAGCGTAACGGTTGTGCAATCAGGGCGCACTTGACCTTTTTCTGCTCGCTTCGGGAGCGCCTCGGGCGCCCAGGAGCGTATCAATTGACACCAACGCCACCCCCGGTTTCGCTGAGCGCTCAACACTGGAACGGCATCCGAGCAGTGAGGTCGATGGAGGTTGCGCTCCTGAGAGGCCCTGCGAACCTGCTAGCGGGAGGGAAAGGGGCACAGTCATGTTTGAGCGAATTCTTGTCCCCCTTGATGGGTCATCGCTTGCTGAGTGTGTCCTGCCACATGTCATCCCACTGGCCGGGATGTTTAATGCGCATGTGATGCTTCTCCGCGTGCTGGAGCCACCGCGTGACAAGAGCTTGGCGCAAGCCATTGACCCTTTTGAGTGGCACATGTGGAAGGCCGAAGTGCAGACCTATCTAGATCTGGTACGTAGCCAGCTTCAGGAGGCCGGCCTTGCCGTCGAAGCGGTGCTGCTGGAAGGCCAGGCAGCTCAATGCATTATGGAATTTGCCCGTCAACACAGCGTGAACCTTACAATACTCAGCAGCCATGGCCAGAGTGGCCTCAGTGACTGGAATATCGGGGGTGTGGTGCAAAAGCTCGTTGTCCGCGCCCACACCACGATGATGATTGTCCCGGCCTACCAGGCTCAAGGATCTAGAATTGCCGAAGCGCGCTACCAGCGCCTAGTGATACCGCTGGATGGATCACAGCGGGCTGAGTGCGTCCTGCCCCTGGCATTGCATATTGCGCAAGCGCGCGGGTCGCAGCTACTGCTGGTACATGTGGTTCGCTCCCCGGAGATGCCGCGCCACGTGCCATTGAGTGATGCAGAGCACGATTTGATGCAACAGGTTGTCGAACGTAATCGGCAGGCCGCCGCCAACTATCTGGAGCGACTCCAGTCCCAGCTCGCGTTCCCGACCCAGACCCGGCTCCTGGTGAGCGATAACGTTGTGGTCGCGTTGTACCAGCTGCTGGAGCAGGAGCACGCTGATCTCGTGTTGTTGACCGCGCACGGCTACTCCGGCGAGGCCACCTGGCCATACGGCAGCGTAGCAGCCTCGTTTATAGCACATGCCAGTTTCCCGCTGTTGATTGTACAGGACCGCTCGGTTAGGGAGCAGCCAGCCTCACCCGCTGAGCTAGCCGCTCGCGAGCATGGCGGGCACTAAGCCTCCCCTGGCGTCACACAGGGCGTCGTGACCCCTAGCACCTTAGTCGCAAGCTTCGCCGCCGTGATCGCTATGTACCTGGCCAATCAAGGAACACTATGCCAGCAGGGGTTTTTGATACCACGCCTGGTGTTCAGGTAGACCAAGCCGGTGCACCGGAGGAGTTCGACGCGCTCAGTCTGCAGGCGCGTGCGCTAGCCACACAGCACGTAGTCACGCCGCGACCCACATCGCGGGCTGTGCTCCTCGATCGCCTCCCGCAGCATGAGGCGCTGCTCCGCGCGGCCCACCAGGAGTTTAGCGCCGCGGCGCAGCAGCTTGCCCTCCCCTACGCGGCAGAGTGGTTGCTCGACAACTTCTATGTCGTGGAGCAGGCGCTGCGACTGATCCGTGAAGATCTTCCCTATGGCTACTACCGGCAGCTGCCCAAGCTCGCGCGCTCCGCACTTGCAGACTATCCGCGAGTGTTCGCTCTGGCCGCAGAGATCGTGCGCTCCGGCGCCGGGCACGTCGATCTGGATTGGGCACGGCGCTTCGTGGTCGCCTACCAGCACGTGGCGCCGCTGACGATCGGCGAGCTGTGGGCGCTGCCGACGATGCTGCGATTCGTCATGCTGGAGCGCCTGGTCCAGGTGACCGCGCGCATCTGCGGCTACGCGAGTGGGCCCTATGATATGGCGACGGAGGCGACAGGGCTGCATGAGGAGCCACTCCCTGACGACACCGCCCCCAGCTGTATCCGCGGTCTACGTCTTCTGGCCGCGGAAGATTGGAAGGCGTTCTTTGAGGAGGTGAGCAGCGTCGAGCAGGTGTTACGCGCCGAGCCGGCCGGTATCTACCCGCTGATGGACTTCGAGACGCGCGACTGCTACCGCCGAGTGATCGAGGAGCTCGCGCAGGCGACCCAGCACGACGAGATCGTCATTGCGCAGGAGGCCGTGCGCCTGGCGGCGTGCGCTGCAGACGGGCGGCCAGAATCCCCGGTCCGAGCACAGCACGTCGGCTATTTCTTGCTGGACGTAGGCCGCGAGCAGCTTGAGGCTGTCGTCGGCTACCAGCCGCCCTGGCCCGAACGCCTGCGCCGCCGAGTCTTTCGCCATGCGAGCTTCGCCTATTTGAGCAGTATCGCTGTCCTCAGCGGGGCGCTCGTCGCCGCCTTGCTCGGATTGGCTGCCGCTACCGGCGGCGCTGCCCCACAGCTCGTTACCGTGGGTCTGCTCGCCCTAGTGCCGGCGATCACCGCCGTCACCACATTGGTCAACTGGATCATTACCCACACGGTCCCGCCGCGTGTGCTGCCGAAGCTCGATTTCCACGACGGCATACCGTCCAGGTACCACACCATGGTGGTCATGCCAGCGCTGCTGACCGACGCTGAAGAGGTGGCAGCCCTCCTCCGGCAGATCGAGCTACACCAGCTGAGCAACGCTGACCCACAGCTCACCTTGGCGCTGCTCACTGACTTCGTCGACGGCCCCCTTGCGCAGATGCCGGGCGACGACGAGCTGCTTGCGCAGGCCGTCGATGGCATACGGGCGCTCAATGCGCGCTACCCAACCAGGACCGGTGGCCCGTTCTACCTCTTCCACCGCGAGCGCGTGTGGAATCCCGCCGAAGACTGCTGGATGGGCTGGGAGCGCAAGCGCGGCAAGCTGCAGGAGCTAAACGTCTTGCTCGGTGGGGCGGGCACAACCGGCTACACGCTGCAGATTGGGGACCTTGCAGCTCTGCCTACCATCCGGTATGTCATCACGCTAGATGCAGATACCGTTCTACCACACGGTAGTGCCCGCCACATGGTTGCGACGATGGCACACCCGCTGAACCACGCAGAGTTCGCCCCATCGGTCGGTGCGCTGTCTGCGGGCTACTCGGTGCTCCAGCCGCGCGTCGCTGTCAAGCCCACTAGTGCTAACCGCTCGCTGTTTACCCGCATCTTCGCCGGTGACGGCACGCTGGATCTGTACACGCGGGCGGTCTCCGACGTCTATCAGGATCTGTTCGGCGCGGGGATCTACGTCGGCAAAGGGATCTATGATGTGGCTGCCTTCGAGCGCAGTCTGAACGGGCGGGTCCCCGAGAACGCGCTGCTGAGCCACGATCTCTTCGAGGGAATTCACGGGCGGGTTGGCCTGCTGACGGATACGGTGCTGCTCGAGTCCTATCCGCCAACCTACCTGGCCTATGCCAGCCGCCTGCACCGCTGGGTGCGCGGCGACTGGCAACTGCTCCCCTGGCTGCTGCGCCAGAGGGTGCGGGCCGGCGACGGCACCCGGCCAAATAACCTGTCCGCGATCGACCGCTGGAAGATTTTGGACAACCTGGGCCGCAGCCTGCTTACGCCGGCACTCCTGCTGCTGCTGATCGCCGGGTGGCTCTGGCTGCCGGGCGGAGCGCTGCTTTGGACCCTGCTTGGGCTGCTGCTGTCGGCGGCGCCTTTCATGCCCGCAGCTGCTGGGGAGCTGGCGCAAGCGTTGCGCCACATCCACTCCCCTAGCCGGGCCGCGCCGAGCCTGGCCGTGGCGCTCCGCTGGCTGCTGGTGCTGGCCTTTCTTCCCTACGAGGGGCTGATCCTGCTGTTCGCGATCAGCTCCACGCTGGTGCGCCTGTTGATCACCCGCCGCGGGCTCCTGAGCTGGGCGCCGGCCGCGCTCATCGCGCGCCAATTTGGCGCCAGCGCTTCGGCACTGCTCTTCTGGCGACAGATGGCCGGAGCGCCGGCGTTAGCCGCCGCCGCTGGCGTCGCCATCGGCTTGGCCCGCCCGGCGGCGCTGCCGGTGGCCGCCCCCCTGCTAGTGGCCTGGGCGCTCTCACCGCTGATTGCCTTCCGTATCAGCCAGCCGGCACGGCCCGCCCAGCCCCCGATCAGCGACGCTCAGCGGCAGCGTCTGCGCTCACTGGCCCGCCATACCTGGCTCTACTTCGAAACGTTTGTCGGGCCGGAGGATAATTGGCTGCCGCCCGACCACTTCCAGGAGGCGCCACGCGGGCTGGTGGCGCACCGCACCTCGCCCACCAACATCGGGCTGCACCTCCTCGCAACGCTGTCGGCGTATGATCTGGGATACCTGGACCTTTTGGAGCTAAGCGTGCGGCTGGGCGACACGTTCGACGGGATGGAGCGCCTGGAGCGCTACCGTGGCCATATTGTGAACTGGAGCGATACCCGCACACTACAATCGCTGTCGCCGCGCTATGTCTCGACGGTGGACAGCGGTAACCTTGCCGCGAGCCTGCTCGCACTGCGCCAAGGCTGCGAGGCGATCATTCACGGCCCAATATACCGCGCCGAGCGCTGGCACGGGCTGCTCGACACGCTCGGGATGCTTGATGAGGCAGTCAGCCACATCCAGGCCTCCGACCCCATGGCGCCAAGCGGCGCGCTGCACGCTCAACTGGCTGAGATGCGGCGCCGGGTGCTGGTGGCCGCGCACGGCTTATCCGGAGTGGCCGCCGCGCTCGCAGAGCTACACCACGGCGTTAGCCCCGAGATCGACCGGCTGCTAGTAACTCTAATCGACGCCGGCGCGCCCGCGCTCGATGCGACGACCATTCAAGCATTGCGCACATGGGCACAGCGACTGCATCACCACATCGCTGCCATGCGGCGCGAGCTCGACCTGCTACAGCCCTGGCTGCTGCCGTTGAGTCAGCCGCCAGTCCTGCTCGCCCAGGCGTCGGATGGACCCATCGTGGACGTATGGCAGGAGCTGGTGGACGCGCTCCCGGCACAGGCCTGTCTGGAAGAGCTCCCGGCAGTGTGCGCTGCCGCGTTGGCGCAGCTCGCACGGATCGGCGAGCACCTCATCGACGGCGCCGCCCCAGCAGAGCAGCTAGAGGAGGCAAGAGCGTGGTGTGGCCAGCTGATGGGGGACCTGACGCGCTCCCGGGGTGTCGCGACGCAGGCCCTACGCGACTATCACGCGCTGTGCGAGCGGGCAGAGACGTTATTCCGGGGCATGGACTTTGGCTTTCTGTTCGACCAGCGGCGTCAGGTCTTTCATATTGGGTACAACATCGACACGGCGACGATGGACGCAAACTACTACGATCTGCTGGCCTCCGAAGCGCGCATCACGAGCCTGGTCGCCATCGCCAAAGGCGATGTGCCGCAGCGTCACTGGCTCCATCTCGGCCGCCCATTTGCTGGACTCGACAACACACGAGTACTGCTCTCGTGGAGCGGCACCATGTTTGAATACTTGATGCCATTACTACTTCTGCGGCACGATCCGGCCACGCTCCTCGGCCAGAGCTGCACTGCCGCCGTCGATCGCCAGATCGCCTACGGTCGCGAGCACGGCGTCCCATGGGGTGCCTCCGAATCAGGCTACTACCGTTTCGACGCCGACCTGAACTACCAGTACCAGGCTTTCGGCGTACCGCTGCTAGGCTTCAAGCGCGGGCTGGCCGCCGACCTCGTGGTCGCGCCGTACGCCTCGCTGCTCGCTCTGCCGCTACGCCCGCTCGCTGTGTTGCAGAATATCACACGGCTCGTTGAGCTAGGCATGCTCGGCCGCTACGGTTTCTACGAGGCGGTAGACTATACCCCGACGCGCATGCCCCGCGCGGAGCGCCACGCCCTTGTCCAGTCATATATGGTGCACCACCAGGCCATGATCCTGCTCTCACTAGACAATCTGCTCCATGGCGCGCCGATGGTCGAGCGCTTCCACGCCGACCCGCGCATCCAGAGCGTCGAGCTTCTGCTCTATGAGGAGCCGCCGCGCTTCACGCCATTGGAGGCGCCGCCAGTCGAAGCTGACAGCGTAACCCACCCGGCCCTGCCGCTGGTCAGCTTCCCACCCTGGCGCGTTCGGCCGGATGCACTGCTGCCCCAGGTATTAGCGCTCTCCAATGGTCGCTACAGCCTGGCGATCACCAGCGCCGGCGGCGGCTACAGCCAGTGGCAGGGCATCGATCTTACACGCTGGCGCGCAGATACGACGCTCGACGATTGGGGGAGCTGGATCTACATCCAGGATCGTGAGAACGATGCGCTCTGGTCGGCCTGCTACCAGCCAGTGGCGGCGGCACCGACCCAGCACGAGGTGCACTTCTCCGCACACCTGGCCGCGTTCCGACGCCATGATCACGCGATTGTCGCGCACACCGAGCTCGCCATCGCGCCGGATGACGACGTCGAGATCCGGCGCATCAGCCTGACCAACGACAGCGACCGACCGCGGCGCCTGCTGCTCTCCAGCTATGCCGAGGTGGTGCTGGTGTCACAGGCCGTTGACCAGCGGCACCCGGCTTTCAACAAGCTGTTTATCGAGAGCGAGTACCTGAGCGAGATGCAGACACTGCTGTACCGGCGTCGCCCACGCGCGGCCACGGAGCAGCCAATCTTCCTCGCACACAGCCTGGTTGTTGAGCCGGGCCAGCCGCCACTGTACGGGTACGAGTGCGACCGGGCCCAGTTCCTGGGGCGTGGCCGGACGAGCCGCGCCCCGGCCGCGCTCGTCGCTGGTAGCGGGGTGTTCACCTGCACGGCCGGGGCTACGCTCGATCCGATCATGGCGCTTGGCCAGGAGATTGAGCTCGCGCCGCGGACGACGGTGCGCCTGGCCTTCCTCACTCTAGCGGCCGGCTCACGCCGCGAGGCCGAGGCGCTCATCGAGCGCTACCGCGCGTGGCCAATCATCGACCGGGCCCTTGAGCAAGCCGCACGGCGGGCGGAACTGGAGCTGCGCCGGCTGAATGTGACCGCACAGGTGCTGGAGCAGGCGCAACAGCTGCTCTCCGCCCTGCTTTATCCGCACTCCGGGCTGCGCGCCAGCCCCGAAACCCTGGCTGCTAACCGGGCGGGGCAGTCCCGGCTCTGGCCGTATGCAATCTCAGGCGACGAGCCCATCCTACTGGCGCGGATCGGCGACGAGGAGGCCCTGGGGCTTGTGCAGGAGCTGTTGCGGGCACACGCGCTCTGGCGCCATCAGCAGCAGCGGATCGACCTGGTCTTTGTGAACCAGCAGGTAAGCTGCTACGCCCAGGAGCTGCAGGGCCAGCTGATGCGGCTGATTGACCGCAGCGGGGGAAGCGCCTGGCTCAACCTGCGTGGCGGGATCTTTGTGCTGAATGTGGGGCAGATCGCCGAAGGCGACCTACCCTTGCTCGAAAGCGCTGCGCGCGTGATCGTAGATGGCGCGCGCGGTGCTCTGGCCGCGCAGCTGGCGCGACTCTACCGGCCAGCGCCTCACCTGCCGGCCCTTCAGCCGATCTTGCCCGGCAGCGACAACCCCGAGCCAACGCCGCCGCTGCACCGCCCGTCCGGCTTATGCTTCGACAATGGCCTGGGCGGCTTCAGCTCCGATGGGTGCGAGTACGTCATCTACCTCGTAGCGGGGCAGGACACGCCCGCGCCCTGGGTCAATGTCATTGCCACGCCCGACTTTGGCTTCCTAACCTCCGAGGCCGGGTCGGGCTGCACCTGGGCAGGAAACAGCGGCGAGCACCGCCTGACCCCCTGGCGAAACGATCCAGTGGGCGACCAGCCAGGGGAGGCACTGTACATTCGCGACGAGGAGACCGGCCAGTTCTGGTCGCCGACGCCCCTGCCGGCCCGCGATGCGGAGCCCTACCTCATTCGCCACGGCGCCGGCTACTCAGTCTACGCTCATCACAGCCACGGGCTCAAGCAAGAGGTGCGGCTCTTCACGGCCCCTGACGCGCCGGTCAAAGTGACCCGGCTGCGGCTGGAGAATTGCTGGGGCCATACCCGGCGCATCACCGTCACCTGCTACGCCGAGTGGGTGCTCGGCGTCAACCGGCCGGAGCAGCAGCAGTACACGGTGCCGGAGTTCGACGCCGACAGCCAGGCTCTGCTGGCCCGCAACCCGTACAGTGTCGAGTTTGGCGAGCGGGTCGCCTTCATGGCGGCCAGCAAGCCGCTCCACGGCCTGACGGCCAGCCGCGCCGAGTTCCTTGGCCGGATGGGCAGCTTGAGCCATCCGGCGGCGCTCGATCGGATCGGCCTAATGGGTACGGTGGAACCGGGCATCGACCCGTGTGCGGCGCTCCAGCTGCACATCGATCTGCCGCCCGGGGCGGTGGAAGAACTCTTCTTCCTGCTCGGCGAG
>JAAXUL010000815.1 GCA_013336035.1 Chloroflexales bacterium | reverse complement strand
CGCGGGCCCGGTAGAGCAGCACCACCCAGCTCAGGAGCAGGCTAGTGAAGAACCAGGCCACAAAGTTCGAGGCCGGGATGCCATAGTACGAGGCCTCGGCGCTCTCGCTCCAGACCCAGTAGTGGTTGATGTTCACCGCGAAGGGCTCGATCGTCACATCGAGCAGCAGGGCGAGCGAGGCGGCGGTGAGCACCTTGGTGACGCTCACGCGGCGCTCGCGGTGGGCCGGCGAGCCGTCACGGCCGAGGACGAGCTCGCCGGTGCCGACCGCGGCGGTGACGGTCAGCACCCAGGCGAAGGGGATAGCCAGAGGGACGACCCCAAGGATCTGGGGCTGAAGCACGCCGGTGTAGGTGTAGGACCCGAAGGGGAAGCCGGTGGTCGCGCCGATATGCTCAACCAGCCACGAGAGGCAGAGCACCCAGGCCGCGGCGATCGCGCCCCGGTGGCCGAAGTTCACCGCGAGCCACAGGCCGGCGAGCGTGCCCTGAAGGATGAGCAGCGCCCCGCCTATCCACGTGCCCCATACAGGCACCCGATCAAGCGCGACAAGGGTGATCGACCACGGATAGAGAAACAGGTAGCAGGCGAATAAAAAGGCCACGACGAAACGGAGTCGTGTGGTCAGATGCGGCATATGAGGCGATTCCTATCAGGGCAGATAAACGTTTTGTAGTACCTTATGATCATTATAGAAGCGGGCTTTTGGCCTGTCAAAGCCCTACAGCCCACTCATCTAACGATCTTTTTACTTGCCCCACCTAGACCAATATGGTACTATAGCTCTCCACCCTTCAGTAGAGGGCCTCGTCTAAAAATCAATACCCGTCTGGCCTGATATCGATACTCGTTTCCACCCCAGGCCACCACGAAACAACGGCCCCCCCGCGGAGACGACCATGGCAGCTAGCGAACAACGTCTGCGGATACTCCTTGTCGAGGATGACAACCATATCGGCAGGATCATTGAGCTCGCCCTACCCGAGCTTGGCGTGCCCTACGAGTTTGTCGCAGCGCTCAGCGCCGAGGAGGGCCTGGAGCTCTGGGAGCAGCAGCCCTTTGACCTGCTACTGACCGACTACAACCTGCGCGGGATGACGGGGCTCAAGCTAGTCGAGATCCTCAAGCAGCGCGGCGTCGCCGTCCCCACCGTCCTCGTCACCGCCTACGACTCAGCCGAGGTCCGCAAAGAGGCCCGCGCCCTCAACATCGACGCCTATATGACCAAGCCCTTCTTCATGGACGAGCTGGTCGACACAGTGCGCCGCCTGCTGCCGCAGAGCAGCGCCCGCGAGGTCAACGGCGCATAGAGGCCCGGGCGGAAGGCGCCAGTCAGAGGGGGCGCAGCTATCAGGCTGCGCCCCCTCGGCGTTCCTCATCGAGGCGAGGGCCCTAGTCAAGCCGCTGGGTGGGCGTGGCGGGCCGGGGGGCGGGCGTGCTGGCGCCGTTGGAGTGGCTGACCGCGTCGACGAAGGGCTTGATCGTGTCGATCGGCAGCGGGAAAATGATCGTGCTGTTCTTCTCGACCGCGATCTCGGTCAGGGTCTGCAGGTAGCGCAGCTGTAGCGTCACCGGCTCGCGGGCGATAATGTCGGCGGCGTCGGCCAGCACCTGGCTGGCCTGCAGCTCGCCCTCGGCGTGGATGAGCTTGGCGCGCTTCTCGCGCTCGGCCTCGGCCTGCTTGGCCATCGCGCGCTGCATGTTCTGGGGCAGCTCGACGTCCTTCACCTCGACGATCGTCACCTTGATGCCCCAGGGCTCGGTCTGCTCGTCGATAATCTGCTGGAGCTTCTGGTTGATCTTCTCGCGCTTGGCCAGCAGCTCGTCGAGCTCGACCTGGCCGACCACCGAGCGCAGGGTGGTCTGGGCGATCTGCATCGTGGCGCGGATATAGTCCATCACCTTGGTCACCGCCCAGTTGGGGTTGATCACCTGGAAGTAGAGCACCGCGTTGACCTTGATCGTCACATTGTCGAGGGTGATCACCTCCTGGGCGGGCACGTCCATCGTGATCACGCGGGTATCGATGCGCACCATGCGCTCATAGACCGGGACGACCAGGAACAGGCCCGGGCCGCGGGCGCCCATCAGGCGGCCGAGGCGAAAGATCACGCCGCGCTCGTACTCGGGCACGATCTTGATCGAGGACAGGAGCACCATCAGGGCCAGGAAGGCCAGCATCGCCACGCAGGCGAGCAGAAGCAGTCCGCCACCGCCACCCATAGGAGTTCTCCTCTAGTGCTGAAGGGGGGTTGCGCCCCGCCGCACCTCATCGCCAGCGAGATCATCGTCGGTCAGACGCCGCACCGTCAGGCGCAGCTCATAGACGCCGGTCACGCGCACCCACTCGCCCTGCTCGACCGTGCCGTCCTCGCTGACGGCGCGCCAGAGGGCCCCCTCGACAAAGACCATCCCGTCGGGTTCGAGGCGCCGGCGCACCTCGGCCAGCCGCCCCACCAGCCCCTCCTGGCCGGTGGCCACCGGCTTATTGCGCGTCCGCACGGCCATATAGATGCCGAGGGCCGCGAAGGCGGCGACAAAGGCCGCCACCAGCAGCACCGCCCAGAGGGCCACGGCCACCCCAGGGGCCTGGGCCGCGTCGAACATCGTCATCGCGCTGAGCACCAGCAAGACCAGGCCGACCACAGTGATCGCTCCGTGTGACGGCACGAACAGGTCCGCGCCGATCAGGCCAAAGGCCACAAGGATCCCCAGGACCGCCAGCCAGCGCACAGGCAGGGCGATCAGCCCGGCCACGGCGGCGATCAGCAGCACCGCCCCGATCCCCGCCAGGGCCCCCACCGTCGGGCTGACCAGCTCGGCGTAGATGGCGACGCCCGCCATCACCAGCAGTAGGAAGGCCACCGTGGGGTTAGCCAGCAGCAGCAGCAGCTGCTCGAGCAGAGTGGGCGGGAGGGGCTGGGCGGCGCGCCCAATGGTGGAGAGGGTGAGCGTCGCTCCATCCGCCAGCGCGACGGTCCGGCCCTCGAGCAGGGTCAGCAGCTCATCGGGGTCGCGGGCGACCATATCGATAGCGGGCGGGTCGAGGGCGCTGGCCTGCTCGTTGTTCAGGACGACCCCCTGGCGCACCGCCTGCTCGACCCAGGCATCACTGCGGTTGTGCGAGCGGCTCCAGGCGCTGATCTGGTCGAGCGCCTCGGCCCGCAGCAGCTCGCGGGTGGGCTCGCTCAGGGTCGGGTTGGGGTCGACCAGCGGCGTAGAGAGGCCGAAGCTCGTCTCGGGGGCCATGGCGGCCAGGTGGGCGGCGGGCAAGAGCCAGGCCCCGGCGGCGCCGCTGCGGGTGCCCTCTGGGGTGACATAGACCACCACGGGCACCCCGGCCTCGGCCACCTCGGCCGCCACCTCGTGCAGGTCGCGGAGCACCGCGCCCGAGGTGCCGAGGCGCACGATCAGCGCCTCGGCGCCGGCGGCCTCGGCCTCGCGCAGGGCTCGCCGCAGGTAGCCGACACTGTAGCGGCTGAACACGCCGTCAAGCTCGATGCTATACACGGGCCCCGGGGCGCGGGCCGCCGCTGGTGTTGCCCCCAGGGCAGATAGGGCAAGCAACATGAGCCAGCCCAGACAGGCCAGGCGGCCGATGGTCCATTGGCGGGAGATGTGCAGCATACACCCGTTCTATACGCTTGTTCGCTCTTTCGTTCCACTATCATACCGCATTCTGCACGGCCAGAGCAAACGGCCGCGCCGCCGCCCAGGGCTGTCGCAATATATGGGCGCCGGGCAACGCACCCGCGGATAATGCCGATTTCCGGCCCATTTCCTTCTGCCAGAGCTATGCCGGATGCCGACTACAGAATATGGCACGCATCGTGCAAGAGAGGCAACTGGCCGGCATGAACGATGTGCCGGCGAAGGCCATAGCTAAAGGATACTAATCCTATGCACAAGATGCGCAGCCTGCTTCTAGCTCTGCTATTTGCGGCGGTTCTGGCCGCCTGCGGGAGCCCGTCCAACACTAGCAACGACACTAAGAAGCTCTCCAATATTCCAACGGTAAGGGCATACTCGTTCACGAGGCTTTGGCGAGACGGCGGCCGAGGAGGCGGATCGAGGCGAGGTAAAGCCAGCTTTCGGAGTGACGTGGG
>JAAXUL010001597.1 GCA_013336035.1 Chloroflexales bacterium | reverse complement strand
GGCCAGAAGATGACCCACTGCCCGACGGCCCAGGAGGAGGCGCTGCTGCGGCTGCTCCTGGCCCAGCCCGAGGGCTGGCTGGCGAGCTGCGACGGGCTGGTCGCCGCGATCACCGGCGCGCGCGGCTCCGATGATCGCCAGCGAGCGATCGACGCCCTCCTGGCGGCGGTGCGCCGGCAGCTGGGCGTCCCGGTGGCGCCAGCAGATACCAAGGCGCTCCTGCGCGTCTTTGTGCCAGAGTACGCGCAGTCGACCGGAGAGACACCGATTGCCAACTGGCGTCTCTACCGCGAAATTAACCACCTCTTCCTACCGCGCTGCGCGGCGGATCTCGGCCGCGAGCCGAGCATTGTCGAGGCGCGGGCTTTGCTCGCGGAGGCAGCCCTGGCCTCTCCTGCGCAGGGACAGGATGCGCTCTACCCAGAGCTGAGTCGGCTGGCGCAGGCCTACCGAGACGAGCTCAACACCGGACCTGGCGGGCAGGCGCTCGACCGCGAGGTTAGAGCGGCGCTCCAGAATGCGATCGAGCGGCGTCTGCTGATCACCTGTCGCGGCGCATGCCCAAGCTGTCTCGACGACCGCAGTGGCGACATCGAGGCTCCAGGGCTGGCGCGTCTGCTGCTCAGCCGTAGCCTGCTCGACGAGTGGGCCACTGGCGTACGCTCCGGGCAGACGCTGGAGGTGGGTGGTGGCGGTGATCTCGCCGACGTAGGAAAGCAGCTGCGGGTGATCTTCGAGGGCGGGGCGCAGCTAGCTTACCTACGCGCGCCCGCAGCCCAGCTCGGATCGCTCTGCGCCGTGGTGAGCTACCTGACCGACGCCGCTGTTGATACGACGCTGGGTATGCGCTACCCGCTGATCAGCAACGTACGGACGATCTACCCCGATGAGCCGGGCGGACTTCCGCAGGTCGAGATCACGGTGCGACCGATCGCGTAGGAGGCCAGCGTGACCAGACGATCAACACTCCAGCTCAGCGGACAATCCATGTTGTTCAACTTTTGGCTTAACGAGGTGCTGGCAGCACAGACCGCCGAGAACTACACGCTGTGGATCGCTGCGCCCTGGGTGACAAACTTTCGTCTGCCCGCGCCCTACCACGTCTCGTTTGCCGAGGTGGTGGCGAGCCGATCCGAGACGCTCCAGATCTTCGATGTCCTGGCTCAGATTGCGGTGGTCGGCGGCGAGGTGCGGATCGTGGTAGGGGATGATGTTGAGCACCACCCGCCGCTGCGCCAGCTCGCCGAGCGCCACGGGCGGGTACAGGTGCGCGTATTTCCACGGCTGCACGCCAAGGCATACGCCGGCCGCTACGGGGCGCTGATCGGCTCGCTCAACCTGACGGGGAGCGGGGTCAGCCGCAACGCGGAGATCTACGACTACCATCACGACGAGCAAGGGATCGCCCAGGTGACGGGGCTATGCCGCGATCTCTTTGAGCGTGGGGATGCCTTATGAGCCTGCTCTACCGCGCCGAGCCCAACCCCAACCACGCAAACCAGATCCGGCTCTTCGTGCGCTGCGCGAACGATGTTCAGGCTGAGGCGCTCTGGCGCACATTGCGCGGGCGCTTCCCGTGGGTGAGCCGCCGGATGTCATCGAGATCGGAAGAGC
>JAAXUL010000168.1 GCA_013336035.1 Chloroflexales bacterium | reverse complement strand
CGCGGCGGGTGAGCAGGTCGCGCTCGAGCTCGGCCAGATCGACGATCAGGCCGGCCAGGCGGCCGGCCAACTGCTCGAGGGCGCTGCGCTGCGCCAGGTCGCCCGCGCCCCCGCCCAGGATCTCGCTGGCCTCCTCGGCGGCCCCGACGACCGCGAAGGTCTCGCAGTATGAGTGGTCGCCCTCGGGGTAGATATGGTACTCGGGGTGGATGTCGCCCTTGGTCTGGAGATGATAGTAGACGGCGCCGGCCACATTGATCGGCAGGGCGGGCCAGCCGTCACTGCCATGCACGAGCCTGGCGTAGCGGGCGCCCTTCTCGGGGCGGGGCACCTGGTCGGTGTTGTGGATGCCGTACTCGGTGATGTACCAGGCCATGTCCGGGAAGAACTGCTGGTGCAGCTGCACGGCCTCGCGCAGCTCGCCCTTGGTGGCCGGGGCCTGGTCGGGCTTGAAGGCGTAGTATTCGTAGAAGTGGACGCCCACATAGTCGCACATGGCGATCTGCTTCTGGGCGATCTCGTAGAAGCGCCGCATGTTGCCCGCCGCGTCCATCATAAAGCCGGGCGAGATCAGGGTGGCCCGGGGGAAGATGTCGCGGCAGCGCTTGACTGTCTGCTCGAGGAAGTAGGCCCAGCGCCAGATGAAGTCGTCGTCTTGGTTGAAGACGTTGGGCTCGTTGCCAAGCTCGATCATGATATTGGGCTTCAGCGCATACCAGGGGGCGATCTCCTGCTCGACCTTGTCGGGGTTAAGGAAGTCGTACTCCCAGTACTGGGCGTTGGGCCCCTTCGCGCCAGGCATATGTCGCTTCGAGAGCGGGTCGACAGGTCGGGCATAGCTGGGGTCGCCGCTCACGGTGCGGACGATCAGGTTCGGGACCATGGCGGCCACGCGCTTGCGCGTGTCGTCGTTCCAGCTCTGGGGCAGGCCCCAGCCCGTCACTACCTTGACCACATCGTAGCCGCCGAGCCTGACACAGTCGGCAAGGGTGTCGAGGGTGTCCACATAAGTGAGTACAACCCCGTGCTGACGAGCGGACATCGTGTTTCTCCTGGTGATTATCCGGGCGCCGGTATTGCTGCTGATTATCGCGCGTGCCCGTAACCACCATGCCCCGCGCGTTTAGGCCTGCTCCCATGCGGCCACGGCCAGGCCCGAGGCGACCCCGGTGAAGACGTCCATCTCCTGGAGCTTCTCGGGGCCAAACTTCTCAGCGAGCATCTTGACGAAGCGGGGCACGCGCGACGAGCCGCCGGTGCGCAGCACGATATCGATGTCGGCGGGCCTGAGGCCGGCGCTGTCGAGGGCCCGGCCGACGCAGCGCTCGACCGCCCGCACGTCGGGGCCGATCAGGCGCTCGAAGTCCCAGCGCGGGATGTGCTCGTCGAAGGCGATCTCGCCGCTGTGCATACTGAGGATGCTCTCGGCCGCGTCGCTGAGGCGCACCTTGGCGTCTTCGACGGCCTCGTAGAGGGGTAGGCCGTAGTTCTGGCGCACGAGCGAGCGCAGGGCCCGCAGCTCTCTGGTGCGGTCGCCGATGGCGATGGCCTCCTCGATAATGTTCAGGTAGTGGGGCTGGGTCAGCTCGATGATCGTCTGCCACTCGCTGAGGTGGTCGAGGACGTGGCTGGGGAAGGGCAGCCGCCGGGGGCCGAGCGTGGCGCCCTCGCCGAAGTGGCGCAGGAGCCGGCCCATCACGATGCGCTGGTCGAGCAGGTCGCCGCCCACCGGCACGCCGTCGGTGGCGAGGAACTGGCGCCCGCCCTTGCCGTCGAGGTGCATGATCGTCACGTCGAGGGTGCCGCCGCCGAAGTCGAAGACCAGCACGTTCTGCGCGCTGCGGGCGGTGCGCGCGTACGAGAGCGCCGCGGCCGTCGGCTCCTCGAGGAAGGTGACCTCGGGGAGGCCGGCGAGCTGACAGGCGGCGCGCATGCGCTCGAAGGCCAGCTGGTCGATCTTCGCGTCGAGGCTGTAGTGGACGGGGCGGCCGACCACCATGCTGGTGACGGGCTGGCCCAGGGTGGCCTCGGTCCGCTCGAGCACCATGCGCAGGACGATCGCGATCAGCTCCTCGAGGGTGTAGGAGGTGCCGAAGACATTCGTGCGGGTGAAGCTCTTGTCGCGCAGGCCAGTCTTCAACGACTGGAAGAGACGGCCGGGCGCGTTGGCGTCAACCGTTATGTAGAGGGCCTGCTGGACCGTGCCGAAGTCGGCGAAGGTGACCTCGGCATCGCCGATGTAGCGCCACTCGTACTCGATCTCGCGGCCGACGTTGCCCTCGGTGAAGCGGCTGATCGCTTCGCGCCCGATATAGGCCGCCCCCTCGCGGGTCATGAACAGGGTCGAGCGCATAATGCTCGGGCTGGCGTTGAGCGGGTCGAGCGGCAGCAGGGTCAGACGCTCGCCGTCGTAGACCGCCGCGCTCGAGTTGGTGGTGCCGAAGTCGAGCCCTACCCGCATAGGAACCTCCGGAGACAGCACAAAATAGCCGGGGGGCTGGCCGCCCCGGCCTTACGCACACGCGAGGATACTCCGTGCAGGATACATGAGCGCGGGGGTGGTGTCAATCGGACCATAGACGGGTTCTACGCCGGGGCCTACCCTGGCCCCTGTGGGGCGCGGCGCTCGGCGAGGCGCCCCTCGATCGTCGCCGCGGCCAGGTACCAGTGCTCGCGCAGCTCGATCGGCCAGCTCATAAACAGGGTGCCCAGGTCTTTGATCGTGTCGGCGTCACCGATCCAGGCCAGGGCCTCGATCGCCTTGCGCCGCAGATAGATGGCGCTGCCGCCCGGGTCGGTCGCGCGGAGCTTCATCTCGAAGTCGCCGAGCAGCAGCCCGCGCACCTGGCGCGCGGCCGCAATATCCTGGATCAGCTGCTTGAGGCTTGGACCAGGCTGGCCGCTCTTTAGCTCCAGGCGCGTGTCGGGGATGCCCATGCCCATCCAGGCGAGGGACTGCAGGGCCTTGGCCTTCACCGACTGGCTCGGGTTGGTCACTAGCAGCTTGATCAGCCAGTCTACAACCTCTTTATCGGTGGCGCGCACGCGGCCCGCCAGGTAGGCCAGCTGCTGGGCCGCGCTGTCGGGGATCTTCTCGCTGTGGCGCAGCATAATGACGAGCAAGGGCGTGACCAGATCGGCGTCGAAGAGGGTCAGGGCGTCGGCGGCGGCCCACATGGTATCCTGCCAGTCGTCGCTAATCATCTGCTCGGCGCGGTCGGTGGGGCTCTGGATGACCCGTAGCAGCTGCTTGGCGTCGCGGCTCTTGTTGACGATCGTATCGCTGATATCGCCGAGGGCGAAGGCCGCCAGGGCTCGCTCGGGAGCCGAGGGCGAGTTGTGCAGCAGGTCGCGGAACTCGTCGCGTCCGGCCGCGCCTTTGCGCCAGATCCGGATCATGCGCACCAGCATCTGATCACTGCGCAGATCCTGGAGCGAGGGCAGTTTGGCCGGGGCGGGGTTGGGCCGGTCGGCCAGCGAGGCCTGGTCGCCGTAGCGGCTCAGGACGAGCGAGACGGCCTCGCGCGGCTCGGGGGCGGGCGTATCGGTCGTGGTGGCCAGGTAGATATTGCGCAGGGCGCGGGCCGCCGCGATGCGCACATTCGTGTACTCGTAGCGGGGGCCGCTGGCCGTGAGGCGCACCTTCTCGACGAGGATACGCCGCAGCTCGTGGCGCACCTGATGGTAGCTCAGGCGTCCGAGCGCGGAAACGGTCTGCTCACGGCGCTCAGCCGAGGGCTCGCGCTCGCTGCGCAGCCGCAGCACGCAGGCGTCGATCAGCTCGGCCCGCAGCCCGGCGGGCAGGCGGGCCTCCTGCTCGACCGGCACCGCCTCGAGGCAGCGGGCGGCCAGCAGTGCGTGGGTAGTGCTGCCCGCGCGAATGGCGGCGGCCAGCAGCCAGAAGAGCGGTGCCGGGTCGGCCTGCAGGCCGGCGAGGGCGTAGATCACATCCTCCCACCAGCTCAGGCGATCGGGGCTGGCGCAGAGCGCGACAATGTCGGCGAGGTGCTCGGAGGCCTCGTGCTGGTTGAGGGCCAGGGCGGCGCAGTAGGCCTGGAGCAGTGGGTTGACGAAGCGGGCCGCGTGCTGGCCCACCCCCGTGAGCAGGCGGGCCTCGCGCAGCAGGTCGTACAGCACCTCGAGGCTGTAGTCGCGCTCGCGGCGCACCTGCGCCAGGATGCGGAAGACCTCGTCGAGCGGCATCCGCTCGCGGTGGCTCCAGCGGCCTTGCCAGGCCAGCTCGATCAGGCTCTCGCGGACGGCGTCGCCGAGGTGGTAGCGCGGCCCGATCTCGCCGAGCCTGCGGTCGAGATAGTCTTGCACGAGCTGGTTGCGGGTCAGGCGGGCCAGGGGGTCGGCAGAGAGTCGCTCGTAGATCAGGCCGATCAGGCTGGGGTCGGTGGCGAGGTTGAGCAGGCGGTTCTCGCGGATGAGGCGAAAGATGCCCGGGGCGCTCTGCTCGTCGCGCTGGCGCAGGTAGGCGAGGATCTGCTGCTCGCCGAGGGGCTGGATGACGAAGACCTGGGCCTCGGTGAGGATGGCGGCGGGAAAGCTCTCTTGGGCCGAGGTGATCAGGAAGCGCTCGCCGGGCAGGCGCCGGGCCAGGGCGGCCAGGTCGCGGGTCAGGTCGAGGCGCGCACGCTCAGGCACGGCGTCGAGGTCGTCGAGCAGAAAGGCGAAGCGGGGCGCCGCGCCGCCGGAGAGGCGCGTGCCGGCGGGGCGGAAGAGCTCGGTCAGGCTATCGCCGAGGGCGGGGGCGACGGCGCGGGCCTGGTCGATGATATGGCGCTCGAGCCGGCCCTGGCCGTGCTGCTGCTCGTAGCCCGCCAGCGAGATGAAGATGCCCAGGGGCCGCGTCACGTCATGGGTCACCGCCTCGGCTAGATTGAAGACAAGGCGCCGGAGGACAGTGGACTGGCCGGACTGGGGCGGGCCGATCAGGGTGGCCAGGTTGGTGGGCTTGCGGCCCTCGTGCTCCTCGCGGCGGCGGACGGGCCGCAGGCCGAGGCCCAGGGCCCGGTCGAGAGCCTCGGTGGCGCTGATCACGGCGGGGGCGTCCTCGGGCCTGAAGCGCAGCAGGTTCCAGTCCTGGCCGGGGGCGATGGCCAGCACGCCCACATCGATAAAGTCGGGGCCGGCCCAGCGCACCATCGCCGGGTCACGCAGCACGCCCTCGACATACTCGAGCTGGGCGTTGGGGCTGAAGAGGCGGCCCTCGGCGTTGCGCATATAGAGCACCGGCGTGCTCCAGCCGAGGCTGTCGGGCTGGAAGACCCGGCGGCGGGCCACGCTCACGGCGACGTCGATCGTGCCTTCGCGCAGCAGGTGCTCGCTCAGGCTGTGGGTGAAGATCCGGGCCAGGGTGATCTCGACCAGGCGCTGCATCGCGAGGACGGCGGGGACGCCGCCCTCGATCAGGAGGCGGGCGGCCAGGCTGTTGATCGTGCCGGTGGCGGCGCTGTTGCAGGCCACCATGATCACCAGCGAGGGCCTGTGGCTCTCGGGCAGCTTCTGCATCAGCGAGATCAGCTCTTCGCCGTCGTAGAGGCGCACCCGGCCGCTCTGGGGGTCCTCGAGCACCAGGCGGGTGCCGGCCTCGTCGTGGTGGAGGGCGTGGCCATAGTAGAGCAGGGCGTCGTAGCCGCGCTCGACCTCGCCCTCGAGGGAGCCGCAGGCGAGGGCGCTGTGGAGGGCCTCCTCGGTGACGGCGGGGAGGAAATCGCAGCGGAACTGGCCCGAGGCGATGGCGGCGCTGAAGCGGGTGCAGAAGTCGCGCTCCTCGGCGTCGCGCTCGAGGGGGGCGAGCTGCCAGCGCTCGAGATCGGCGGGCGAGGAGATGCCGATCAGCATGCGGATCGGGCGCTCGGCGATGGGCTGCCCCTCGTCGAAGGTGGCGCTCTCGATATAGCGTGAGAAGCTGATATGCGGGTCGGCGGCGAGCGGGTGTGGCGGCACCAGGCCGCCGCTCTCATCGAAGTACATTAGCTCCCAGGGGATGGCGTGCAGGACAGGGGCGTTGGGGTCGAGGGCGAGGCGCAGGCGTAGGGTGCGCTGGCGGGAGGTGGCGGCGGCCCAGGCCTGCTGGAAGACCACCGCGAGGGCGCCGCTGAAGAGCCGGTTGAAGAGGTCGAGGCCGCTGGCGGCGACGGCTAGCGGGTCGCTGCTGATGGGCTCGCTATAGCCGGCGAGGCTCACCTCGGCCCGCTCGTTGACCCGGCGGCCGCCCTGGCGCCACAGCTCGACGGTGTAGGACAGGGCGTCGGCCCCGGCGAGGCCCTTGCGCTGCACGCGCACCAGCATGTCGTCAAAGGTGTCCATCGTAGCCTCTCGGTGGGCGGATGTTAAGTTGTATAGTACCGCGTCCTTGCCGCTCACGGAAGCGCTATGCTATAATCGCGGGCGACTACCTGCAATAAGGAGCGGGCGGTGACGTTCCCTCGGCAAATCAGGTGGATTCTGGTCACCTTGCTCGTGCTCCTGACCCTTGCCGGCTGCGGCGGCGCTGCTGTGGGCCCCACGCCCACGGCGGCGCCCGCGGCCGCCCCCAGCGCACGTACCGTCCTGCTGCTCTGGCACGCCTGGCCCTACGCCCAGAGCCGGGCCCTGGCCGGGCTGCTCGAGCGCTTCAACCGGGCGAACCCCAGTATCCAGATCGTGTCCCAGATGCGCCCGGCCGCGCGGCTGCGCGCCGACATGGTCGATGCCATGGCCGAGGGCGTGGGGCCGCACCTGGCGATCGTGCCCAGCCATACTCTGGGCGGCCTGGTGGATGACGGGGCCCTGCTGCCGGCCGACGACCTGCTGCCGTCGAGCGAGCTGGCGCGCCTGCTGCCGGCCGCCGTCGGCGCCGCCCAGGTAGACGGCGCGGCGGGCGCGACCCTCTATGGTATCCCGATCACCTTCGACACCCTGGCCCTCTTCTACAATAAGGCCAACTTTACGGGCGACCCGCCCGCCGATACCGACACGATGCTCCAGGTCGCTCGCGACATTGCCAACGTCGACAGCGCCCCGCCCTACTGGGGGCTGGCCTATACCCTGAGCCTCGACCGCACTATCGGCTACATGTATGCCTTCGGCGGGCGGATCTTCGACGAGCAGGGCCAGGTGGTGCTCGGCGTCGATGGGCGCGCCGGCGCCGAGGCCTGGCTCACCTGGCTGCTCAGTCTGCGCGAGGACCCCGAGATCCTGGCCAGCGTGGATGGGGTTGCGGTAGACAACGCCCTGAACACCCAGCGGGCGCTGATGACGATCGACTGGGCCCACGCGGCGGCGAGCTACAGCGCGATCTGGCCGGGCAGCCTGGGCGTCGCGCCGCTCCCCCGGCTCTCCGGCGCAAACGAGGCGCCGCGGCCCTATGTGCAGAGCGACGTGCTGGTGCTGAACGCCCGCCTCGGCGATGCCGCCGAGCGCGCCGCGGCCACGGCTTTCACCCGCTATATGTTGGCCGAGGCCGCCCAGCGCGAGTTGCTGCGCGCCGGGTATCAGCCCGTGCTGATGAGCCTGGATCTGCGCGAGGAGGACCCAGCCGTGCCGCCGGCGCTGCGCGAGGCCGCCGCGGCCTTCAGGGCTCAGGCCGAGGCTGGCCAGCCGATGCCCAACAGCCGCGCGGCCAACGAGGTGGTCTGGTCGGTGCTGGCCGATATGCAGGGCAGCGTGCTGCGCCGCCTGCTCACCCCGGCCCAGGCCGTCGACGGCGCCGACGCCTCGCTGCGGGCCCGCCTCCAGAGTCCGTAGGGCCGCCGATCAGGCCAATCGCCCCCCGGCGGCCGCACCAGTGGTAACAGCAAAATGCTATAATTACGATAGTGCCTAGTCATTACACTTCATGCAGGCCCGGGGCCCATACACCCCATTAGCACGAAGTAAACTAGTTGCCCGCTGTGCCAAGATGTAGTAGAATAGGCCAGTACGGCCGTCACTCGCGGCCCGTGCTCTCCGCTGGTATAGGCCGGCGCACTCTTGCCTCTGCCCCACAACTGGCTGACGGCCCAAGGAGGATATGAATGGCAAGCAGAACCGAAGAGATGGTGCGGCATCTGAAGGCCCTGTCCATGAACACGCCCGACATCGAGGCGTCGGCCGTCGTGAGTGTTGATGGCCTCATCATGGCTTCGGCGCTGCCCGCTGACGTCGAGGAGGACCGCGTCTCGGCGATGAGCGCCGCTATGCTCTCGCTCGGCGAGCGGATCGCCAACGAGCTGCGCCGTGGCCAGCTCGACCAGGTGTTCGTCCGTGGCGAGGATGGCTATGTCATCCTGATGGCTATCGGCGAGGAGGCCGTGCTCACCGCTCTCGCCCAGAGCCGCGCCAAGCTTGGTCTTGTCTTCCTTGATATGCGCCGCACCGCCAACGAGCTGATCAACCTCGTCTGACCCGCCTGTGGGGCGCGACGAGGATCAAGCGGGCCAGGGGTGTCTCCCCTGGCCCCTTCTGATTCCTGCCGTGGGTCTCACTCGCTGAACAGGTTGCCGAGATTGATGTTCATGCCGCCGCTGCTGCTGCCGCTGCTGCTCGAGGCGGGCATGTACTGGGCGAGCTTTTTGGCCAGGTTCATGGCCGGCATTGTCTGGAGCCAGATCCGCCCCGGGCCGCGCAGGGTGGTGAGGAAAAGGCCCTCGCCGCCGAAGAGGATGTTCTTGAAGCCGCGCACCATCTCGACGTCCATCTGGACGGTCGGCTCGTACATGGCCACGTGGCCGGTGTCCACCTTGAGCACCTGGCCGGCCTCGAGCGTGTACTCGACGATCTCGCCGTCGAGCTCGACGAAGGCGAGGCCCGGGCCGCTGAGGCGCTGCATGATGAAGCCCTCGCCGCCAAAGAAGCCCGCGCCCAGCTTGCGCCGGAAGTGGATGTCGAGCTGCACGCTGCGCTCGGCGACCATGAAGGCGTCCTTCTGGCAGATCATCTGCTGGCCGGGGCCGAGGTTGAGGGGCACGATCTTGCCGGGCAGCTCGGCCGAGAAGCCGAGCACCGCGGTGCCGCCGTTCGAGGTGAAGCTGACCATGAAGATCGACTCGCCCGAGAACATGCGCTTGAAGGCGCCGCCCAGGCCGCCCTCCATGTTGGTCTGCATATTGACGTTGGCGCTCATCCAGCTCATGCCGCCGCGCTCAGAGAAGACGCTCTGGCCCTGAGGCAGCTCGAGGGCGAGGGCCTGCATGGTGGTGCCGAGGATCTTGTAGCGCAGGCCGCTGGCGCCCTGGCCAGAGCCGACGACAGCGGGCTCGGGCAGGTCGATGCGCTCGCCGGGGCGGTTATCGTAGACATCGGCCATGTTCTGCGAGGGGGCGCCAGGGGCGGTGGGTGCGGCGGCCATGGCGCTGACGGGCGTGCCGCAACTCGTGCAGAAACGGGCGCCAGGGGCAAGGTCGGCATCACAGGTAGTGCATCGCATTGTAGGCTCTCCTCTGTGTCCCGCGCTACGCGGCGGGCGAAACTCCCGCTCGGTTGTGATACGCCCGCCAGGGGCATGATGTTTCAGCTGGCCAGGCCTCAGGCAAAGCAAGAGCCACGAGGCGCGGTGGCGCTGTGGCCCTGACAGTCGGCTCTTGGCTATCAGACGGGTTACCCGCCCTTGCTGAGGGTGGCGAGGAACTCGACGTTAGTCTTGGTCTTGGACATACGGGTAAGCATAAGCTCGGTGCCCTCGTTGTCGCCGAGCATGCTGACCATGCGCCGCAGCGTCCAGACCGAGCGCAGGGCATCAGGGGCGAGCAGCAGCTCCTCGCGGCGGGTGCTCGAGCGCTGGATGTCGAGGGCGGGGAAGATGCGCTTCTCGGCCAGCTTGCGGTCGAGGTGCAGCTCCATGTTGCCGGTGCCCTTGAACTCCTCGTAGATCACATCATCCATGCGCGAGCCGGTGTCAACGAGGCAGGTGGCGATAATCGTGAGCGAGCCGCCGCCCTCGATATTGCGCGCGGCGCCGAAGAAGCGCTTGGGCGGGTAGAGGGCCACGGGGTCGATGCCGCCCGAGAGGGTGCGGCCGCTGGGGGGCATATCGAGGTTGTAGGCGCGGGCGAGGCGGGTGATCGAGTCCATGAGGATCACCACGTCCTGGCCGCCCTCGACGAGGCGCTTGGCGCGCTCGAGGGTCATCTCAGAGACCTTGGTGTGGTCCTCGACGGGCTCGTCGAAGGTCGAGGCGATCACGTCACCCTTGACCGAGCGCTTCATGTCGGTCACCTCCTCGGGGCGCTCGCCGATGAGCAGGACCATGAGGTGGCAGTCGGGGTGGTTGCTCGAGATGCCGTTAGCGATCGCCTTGAGCAGCATCGTCTTACCGGCCTTGGGGGGCGAGACGATCAGGCCGCGCTGGCCGCGCCCGATCGGGGCGATCAGGTCGACGAGGCGGGTGTGGAGCAGATTGGGCTCGGTCTCGAGCTTGACCTGCTGGTTCGGGAAGATTGGGGTGAGCTGGTCGAATGAGGGGCGCTTGCGGGCCGTCTCGGGGTCGACACCGTTGATAAGCTCGACGCGTAGCAGCGAGTAGAAGCGCTCGCTCTCCTTGGGGGGGCGGATCTGGCCCCAGATCCGATCACCGGTGCGCAGGCCGAAGCGGCGTATCTGCGACTGAGAGACGTAGACGTCATCGGCGCCAGGCAGCATGCGCTCGCCCCGTAGGAAGCCAAAGCCGTCCGAGACGATGTCGAGGATGCCGTCGCTGAAGGTGTTGCCCTGCTCTTCGGACTGAGCCTGGAGCAGCTTGAAGATGAGATCCTGCTTCTTAAGCCCGCTGTAGCCAGTAATATCAAGTTTGCGGGCCATCTCGCGCAGGTCGCTAAGAGTCTTCGACTCTAACTCGGCGACGTTCACGACAGTGCTCTCCTTAGGGGTGGTCACATGCATGGGTGGTGTACCGTACAACGGTCGTACCCAGGGGGGGCACCGCCTGGGCGCGGTCGGTTTCGAGGAGGCTGCGCGGCGTGGGGAAGCGCCGTGCTGCGCGGGCATGCTCTGAATACGCGGGGGCAGTATGCCCCGGGGTACGCTGGAGTTTCCGGTGAAGAACCGGAGGCGGTCGTCACTCGCGCGACACACGCACCAGCGGGCGGTTCGCTACGCCAGGGACTGAAAGGGAATCGGTACTTGGGGAGTATTGGCCGTTTGCCAGGCGAGACGCCGGCTCAACCTTGAAGAGGGTCTATTCACACTTGCGGCCTGTTTGCTGGCGCCAGTATAGCATAAATGTCAAGCTGCTGCAATTATGTGGGTGAAGATATAGGCCCGCAATGGTGCTTGACAGATGGGGCGGCCCGCGGTATACTCCGCCCTCGTGAGGAGGACGCCCCCCAGGGGTGCTCCCGGATAACCCAGGGTGTGCACTACGGCGCAGCGCTTCGGCCTGCTCCGTCTTTTTTCGCCCACCCCGCCGTACCTTACCAACTGATGCGCGTGGATATGTCATATTTGTG
>JAAXUL010000814.1 GCA_013336035.1 Chloroflexales bacterium | reverse complement strand
CACGGCCACATCGAGCAGCGTGAGCAGCACGACCTGCACCGCGAAGGGTCGCCAATGACGTAACGCCGGCACCAGCAGGAAGACCGCGCACAGCCCGCACCACAAGTTGGCGCCAAGATCGGCCGCCGCGGATCAGGGCACAGTGATCACAGGGAGGGCACGGCCCTCCCTGACTGCATGCGCCCGCACCCCTCACCGCCCAAGCCCCCGCCAAGGCCTTCACCACACGGGCGCCCGCCCGCCGGCCGGCAGATCAGACAGACACACCATGCGAGCGCTTCCATTCTCCGAGGCCCAGGCCCGGGCCATCGCCGCGCGCCACCCCACGCCGTTCTACCTGTACGACGAGGCCGGGATCCGCGGCGCGGCGCGGGCGCTGAATGCCGCCTTCGCCTGGGCGCCGCGCTTCCGCGAGTACTTCGCCGTGAAGGCCACGCCCAACCCGCACATTCTCGCCATCCTGGCCGAGGAGGGCTGCGGGGCGGACTGCTCGTCGCTGCCCGAGCTGCTGCTGGCCGAGCGGGCCGGGCTGGCGGGCGAGCTGCTCATGCTCACCTCGAACGACACGCCCGCCGAGGAGTTCGTCGCCGCGCGGCGCCTGGGCGCCCTGATCAATCTGGATGACCTGGGCCACCTGGGCTATCTGGCGCGCCACGCCGGCCTGCCGCCCTTCATCTCGTTTCGTCACAACCCGGGCCCCCTGCGCGAGGGCAACGCGATCATCGGCCGGCCCGAAGAGGCCAAGTTCGGCGTGACGCGGGCCCAGCTCTTCGAGGGCTACGCCGCGGCGCGCGACCTGGGCGTGGCCCGCTTCGGCCTCCACGCGATGATCGTCTCGAACGAGCTCGACGCGGCCTCGGCCGTGGCCACGGCGCGTATGCTCTTCGCCCTGGTGGCCGAGCTGAGCGCGGCGCTCGGCATCGCCTTCGAGCTGGTGAACCTCGGGGGCGGCATCGGCATCCCCTACCGGCCCGAGGATGCGCCGGTGGATCTAGGCCTGGTCGGCGCGGGCGTGCGCGGGGCCTACGAGGCGGCCTTCGGCGGTTCGGGGCTGCCGCGCCCGGCCCTGGCGATGGAGTGCGGGCGGCTGATCACCGGGCCCCACGGCTACCTGGTGGCCGCGGTGCGCCACCTGAAGCGCACCTACAGGCAGTACGCCGGCCTCGACGCCACTATGGCCAACCTGATGCGCCCGGCGCTCTATGGCGCCTACCACCACATCACTGTGCTGGGCAAAGAGGGCGCGCCCACCAGCGAGCTGTACGACGTGACGGGCTCGCTCTGCGAGAACAACGACAAGTTCGCCGTGGCGCGGCCCCTGCCGGCCCTAGAGGTGGGCGACCTGCTCGCTATCCACGACGCGGGGGCCCACGGCCACGCCATGGGCTTCAACTATAACGGAAAGCTGCGCTCGGCCGAGCTGCTGCTGGCCGCCGACGGGCGCGCGCGCCTGATCAGGCGGGCCGAGACGATCGCCGACTACCTCGCGACCCTTGAGCTGTGAGCTGGCTAGGTCACGGGCACGAGCTTGCCGAGCGGCACCGGCTCGAGCTTTGGCACGGCCTTCACGTCTGGCGGGGGCGGGGGCGGCACGGCGCGCTCGGCGAGGACGGCCAGGGAGCGAGGCTGGAGCTGGTAGACCTCGCTGGTGGGCTGGCGGCCGCCGCCGTTGCCTATTGGGTCAGCCGTGTCGACCAGCACCTCCCAGGCCGGGTCGTCGGGCCAGTCGGGGAGGATGAAGGGGATGGGGTCGTGGCCGGCGTTGAAGAGGATGAGCAGCACATCGTCGTGGACGGGGCGGCCCCGCTCGTCGACCTCGCGCATGACGCGGCCGTTGAGCAGCAGGCCGATGCAGCGCAGCTCGCTATTATTCCAGAGGCCCGGGCTGATCTCCTGGCCGTCGGGGCTGAGCCACTCGACATCGTACTCGTCGCTGCCGGGGCTGAGCGGGCCCTGGAAGAAGATGCGGCGGTGGAGCAGCGGGTGGCGGTGGCGCAGATCGATCAGGCGCTGGCTGAAGGCGCAGAGGGCCTCGGCGTCAGGGCTGGGCGACCAGTCGATCCAGGAGATCTCGTTGTCCTGGCAGTAGGCGTTGTTGTTGCCGCCCTGGGTGCGCCCGCGCTCATCGCCGGCCACGATCAGCGGCGTGCCCTGCGAGAGCAGCAGGGTGGCCAGAAAGTTGCGGATCTGGCGCAGCCGCAGCTCCTTGATCGCCGGCTCGTCTGTTGGGCCCTCGGCGCCGCAGTTCCATGCGTTGTTATGGGTGTCGCCGTCGCGGTTGCCCTCGCCGTTGGCGTCGTTATGCTTCTCGTTGTAGCTCACCAGGTCGCGCAGGGTGAAGCCGTCGTGGGCTGTGACGAAGTTGACGCTGTGGAAGGGCCGGCGCCCATTGTGGCGGTAGAGGTCCATTGAGCCCATGATGCGCGAGGCGAACTCGGCGGCCTGTCCGCCGTCGCCCTTCCAGAACTTGCGCACATTGTCGCGGTACCTGCCGTTCCACTCGGCCCAGGGCGCGGGGAAGCGGCCGACCCAGTAGCCGTCGGGGCCGACATCCCACGGCTCGGCGATCAGCTTGACCTGCGAGAGGACGGGGTCGAGCTTGATCACATCGAAGAAGGCGCTGGGCCTGTCGCCCTCGCCGCGGATCAGGGTCCGCGCCAGGTCGAAGCGGAAGCCGTCAACGTGCATCTCGTTGACCCAGTAGCGCAGGCTGTCGATCACCAGCTGGAGCACGCGCGGGTGGGTGGTGTTGAGGCTGTTGCCGGTGCCCGTGTAGTCCATGTAGTAGCGCGGGTTGTCGCGCACAAGCCGGTAGTATGCGGCGTTGTCGAGGCCGCGGAAGCCGATCGTCGGGCCGAGCTGGTTGCCCTCGCCGGTGTGGTTGTAGACCACATCGAGGATCACCTCGATGCCGGCGGCGTGGAAGGCCTTGACCATCTGCTTGAACTCGGCCACCTGCTCGCCCTGGCCGAACTGGCTGGCGAAGCGCGGGTCGGGCGCGAAGAAGCCGATGCTCTGGTAGCCCCAGTAGTTGGTCAGGCCCTTGTCGATCAGGTGCTGGTCGTTGATGAAGTGGTGGATCGGCATCAGCTCAATGGCGGTGACGCCGAGCGACTTCAGGTAGGCGACCACGGGCTTGCTGGCGAGGCCGGCGTAGGTGCCGCGCAGGGGCGTCGGCACGTCGGGGTGAAGCTTTGTGAAGCCCTTGACGTGCAGCTCGTAGATCACCGACTCGCGGAGGGGCGTGTTGGGGCTGCGGTCGGACCCCCAGTCGAAGCGCTGGTCGACCACCACCGAGCGGGGCACGTGCGGGGCGCTGTCGCGCTTGCCGATCGTCAGGTCGGTGTAGGGGCTGCCGACGCGATACCCGTAGAGCGAGTTGTCCCAGTCGAAGGTGCCCGAGAGGGCCTTCGCGTAGGGGTCGATCAAGAGCTTGTGGGGGTTGAAGCGGTGGCCCTGGGCAGGGTTGTAGGGCCCGTAGACCCGATAGCCGTAGAGCTGGCCGGGCTCGAGGCCGGGCACATAGCCGTGCCAGATATCCTCGCTGCGCTCGGGGAGCGTGAAGCGGGTGGCCTCGCGGGGGGCCTCGGGGCTGTCGAAGAGGCAGAGCTCAACGCGGGTGGCATTGGCCGAGAAGAGGGCGAAGTTTACGCCCTGACCGTCCCAGGTGGCGCCGAGAGGGGCGGGCTTGCCGGGCCAGATCGAAGCCATACTAGGGATGCTCCGTATGCTGCGCGAAGCGACGATGCACACCGCTCGGCATCGAGCTGTCCTAAGGTCTGCGCCGTCCCAATCGTATGATAGCACGATTTTTCGCCCCCGGGGCAGGCGGGCCCCTCGCCAGAGGCTTAGCGCACCGAGAGCTGGAGCAGCTCTAGCGCGTCTGGCCCGCTGAGCGCGGGGTCGGCGGCCGTGGCGCCCCGTAGCGGCAGGCGCTGGCCTGTGGCCGGGTCATAGAGGCCAACCAGCAGCCTGTAGGCCCCCGGCGGGGCGTCGGCGGGGATGGGGAAGGGCAGCTCGGTGGCGACGTAGCGCCCCGCGGCCCACTGGCTTGTCGTGAGGGGCTGGTCGATCTGGGCGTAGCGCCGCCCGTCGGG
>JAAXUL010000167.1:3118-11443 GCA_013336035.1 Chloroflexales bacterium | reverse complement strand
ATTAGGCTCGCGCCCGCCGTGAGCGTGCCGTGGACGCCCACGCCGAGGCCGTGGATGTGAAAGAGGGGCAGCGCCAGCAGCAGCCGGTCCGCCGCCGTCCAGCGCCATGCCGCGCCCACAGCGGCGCTGTTGGCGGCCAGGCAGCCGTGGGTGAGCATCGCCCCCTTCGCGCGCCCCGTGGTGCCTGAGGTGTAGGCCAGGATGGCGAGGTCGCCCGCCTGTGGCAGCCGTAGGCTGCCGCCCCCTACATCTGGAGCCCCGATCTGGCTGGGGTCTACCTGTAAGACCGAGGTGTCGCTATGGCCGAGTTCGGCAAGCTGAGCGTGGCCCTCGGCGTCGGCGACGACCACGCGCGGCTCGCTGTCGGCGAGGATGTGGCGCAGCTCGACCTGGCGATACTGGGTGTTGATCAGCACGGCGGCGGCCCCCGCGGCGTGGGCGCCCAGATAGGCCGCCAGGAAAGTCGGCCCGCTACTTAGGTAGAGGCCCACACGGTCGCCGTGGCCCACGCCGAGCGCGGCGTAGCTGCCCGCCCAGTCGCTCGCGGCGGCGGCAAGATCGCTGTAGGTGTAGGCCGCGTCGTGCCAGATAAGGCACGGCCGCGTTGGGTCGGACTCGGCGTGGGCAAGCAGGGCTGCCAGGATCGAGGTGTGCCGCTCCTCCATGGTGTGCTCGGCCTCTCTTCGTTGGTCTCGTCAGGGGGCCTCCGGCACTGCCTCGCGCCGCAGCAGCTCGCGCTTGCGCTGGCTGCCCCAGCGGTAGCCGCCGGGGTCGCCGTCGCCGCGCACGACCCGGTGGCAGGGTATGGCCACGGCGAGGGTGTTGGCGGCGCAGGCCTGGGCCACGGCGCGGGCGGCCCCGGGCTGGCCGATCCGCTCGGCCACCTGCGCGTAGCTGGCCGTAGCGCCCGGCGGGATGGCGCGCAGGGCCGCCCAGACTCGCCGCTGGAAGGCGGTGCCCTGCATGTCTAGGGGCAGGTCGAGGCCGCGCCGGGGCGCCTCGACCATCGCCACCACTGCGCTGACCGAGGTGGCCAGGTCGGGGGCGTCGGCCACGAGCTGCGCCTGCGGGAAGCGGGCGCGCACGGCCATGGCCAGAGCTTCGGGGTCGTCGCCGAGTTCGATCGTGCAGAGGCCCCGGGCTGTGGCCGCCACGAGGATATAGCCGAGGCTCGACGGCGCTACGGTGTAGCTGATGTGCTCGCCGGGGGCCCCAGCCCGGTAGGTCGCGGGCGTCATGCCTAGGGTGGCGGCGCTCTCGGCGTAGAGCCGGCCGCTCGAGCCGAAGCCGGCCTCGTAGCTGGCGGCGCTGACGCTGGTGGCCGCCGGTAGCTCGCCCCGCAGGCGCTCGGCACGGCGGGCGCGGGCGTATGCGGCGGGCGTGACGCCCATGGCCCCCTTGAAGAGCCGGTGGAAGTGGAAGGGGCTGAGGCCCGCGGCGGCGGCCAGCTCGCGCAGGGTCGGGGGCTCGTCGGCGGCCTCGATCAGGGCCCCGGCCCTGGCCACCGCCGCCGCCTCGGCGCCGTCCGCGCGGGCCGCCCTAGGCGCGCAGCGCTTGCAGGGGCGCAGGCCCGCGCGCTCGGCCTCGTCGGGCGTGGCGAAGAAGCGCACATTGGCGCGGCGCGGCGCGCGCGAGGCGCAGCCCGGCCGGCAGTAGACGCCGGTGGTCACGACGCCATAGACGAAGGCGCCGTCGGCGGCCCGGTCGCGGGCGCTCACCGCCTGCCAGCGGGTCTCGTCGGTCGTGTAGCTCATCGGGGTATCTCCACTCCTACAGTATACAGCCATACCTGTAGTGTAGAGGCCGCGCCGCCGCAAGGCCATCCGCGCCTTGCGGTGTAATTCTAAACCCCCCTCTCCTGTTCGCTCCGCGAACAGGAGAGGGGGGCGGGGGGTGAGGGGCAATCCGCCTACTTATCGCGGCGGGCGTCGCCCAGCGCGGCCTGGGCCGCGGCGAGGCGGGCGATCGGCACGCGGTAGGGCGAGCAGCTGACGTAGTTCAGGCCAGCCCGGTGGAAGAACTCGACCGAGGCGGGGTCGCCGCCGTGCTCGCCGCAGATACCGACCTTGAGATTGGGCCGGGTGCTGCGCCCGCGCTCGACGCCCAGCTGCACGAGCTGGCCGACGCCGCGCTGGTCGAGGGTCTGGAAGGGGTCGTCGGTCAGGATCTTGCGCTCGACGTAGAGCGGCAGGAAGCGGCCGGAGTCGTCGCGCGAGAGGCCGAGGGTGGTCTGGGTCAGGTCGTTGGTGCCGAAGCTGAAGAACTCGGCCACGCCGGCGATCTCGTCGGCGGTGAGGGCGGCCCGGGGCAGCTCGATCATCGTGCCCACCAGGTAGGGGAGCTCAACCCCGGCCTCGGCGAAGACCTCGCCGGCCACCTTGCGCACCAGCTCCTCCTGGGGCTTGAGCTCGGTGATGTTGCCGACCAGGGGGATCATCACCTCGGGGTGGACCGCGACGCCCTCTTTGCTTACCGCCACGGCGGCCTTGAAGATGGCGCGGGCCTGCATCTCGGTGATCTCGGGGTAGATAATGCCGAGGCGGCAGCCGCGGAAGCCGAGCATCGGGTTGGCCTCGTGAAGGTTCTCGATCTTGCTCTTGACCTTCTTGTAGTCCACGCCGAGCTTGGCGGCCAGGGCGGTGATCTCCTCGTCGCCGTGGGGGAGGAACTCGTGCAGCGGCGGGTCGAGGGTGCGGATGGTGACGGGCAGGCCGGCCATCTCGCGGAAGAGGCCCTCGAAGTCGGCCTGCTGCAGGGGCTCGATCTTGGCCAGGGCGGCGCGGCGCTCCTCGACGGTGTCGGCGATGATCATCTCGCGGACGGCGTCGATGCGGTCGCCCTCGAAGAACATATGCTCGGTGCGGCAGAGGCCGATGCCCTCGGCGCCGAACGAGCGGGCCACCTTGGCGTCGCGGGGGATGTCGGCGTTGGCGCGCACGCCCATCTTGCGGAACTCGTCGGCCCAGGTCATCAGCTCGGCGAAGTCGCCCGAGAGCTCGGGCTCGACGGTGGGCATCTTGCCGGCGAAGACCTCGCCGGTGCCGCCGTCGAGGGTGATCCAATCGCCCTTGCGCACCGTCACGCCGTTGACCGTCACCGACTGGTCGGCGTAGCTGACGCGCAGCTCGCCGGCGCCGGCCACGCAGGGCTTGCCCATACCGCGCGCCACCACGGCCGCGTGGCTGGTCATACCGCCGCGGGCGGTCAGGATGGCCTGGGCGGCCACCATGCCGTGGAAGTCCTCGGGGGCGGTCTCGACGCGGACGAGGATGACCTTATCGCCCTTGGCGGCCAGCTCCTCGGCCTCGTCGGGGTCGAAGACCGCCTCGCCGCTGGCCGCGCCGGGCGAGGCCGGCAGGCCGACGGTGAGGACGTGCGCGTCCTTGCGGGCCTTGGGGTCGATCATGGGGTGAAGCAGCTGGTCGAGCGCGGCGGGGTCAACGCGCTGCACGGCCGTGGCCTTGTCGATCACGCCCTCGTGGACGAGGTCGATCGCGATCTTCACGGCGGCGGCGGCGGTGCGCTTGCCCGAGCGCGTCTGGAGCATCCAGAGCTTGCCCTTCTCGATCGTGAACTCGACGTCCTGGACGTCCTTGTAGTGCGACTCGAGCTGCTTCGCGATCGTGTGGAACTGCTGGTAGACCTCGGGCATGGTCTCCTCCAGCTGGCTGATCAGCTGGGGGGTGCGCACGCCGGCGACCACGTCCTCGCCCTGGGCGTTGACCAGGTACTCGCCGAAGATCAGGGCTTCGCCGGTGGCCGGGTTGCGCGTGAAGGCGACGCCGGTGGCCGAGTCTTCGCCCATGTTGCCGAAGACCATCGACTGCACGTTGACGGCTGTGCCCAGGCTGTCGGAGATCTTGTTGATGCGGCGGTAGTCGCGGGCGCGGCGGCCGTTCCACGAGCGGAACACTGCGGCGATCGCCTCGCGCAGCTGCTCGTTCGGGTCCTCAGGGAACTCGACGCCGACGTCCTCTTTGATGATCGCCTTGAACTTCTCGGCGATCTGCAGCAGCTCCTCGCTCGAGAGGTCGGTGTCCAGGCGCTGGCCGTGACCCTTGGTCTCGTCCATCACATGCTCGAAGCGCTCGCCGTCGACGCCCAGCACGATCTTGCCGAACAGCTGGATGAAGCGGCGGTAGGCGTCGGCGGCGAAGCGGGGGTTCTCGGTCAGCTTCGCCAGGCCCTCGCGGGTCTCTTTGTTCAGGCCCAGGTTGAGGACGGTATCCATCATACCGGGCATCGAGAATTTGGCGCCCGAGCGGACCGAGACGAGTAGGGGGTTGGAGGGGTCGCCAAACTTCTTGCCGGTCTGGGCCTCGATGTCCTTTAGCGCCTCGAGAGCCTGATCCCAGAGCCCCTCCGGGAACTGCTGGCCGAACTCGTAGTAGGCGTTGCAGGCCTCGGTCGTGATGGTAAAGCCCGGGGGAACCGGCACGCCGGTGCGCGTCATCTCTGCTACGCCCGCACCTTTGCCGCCGAGAAGGTCGCGCTGCGTGGCGTTTCCCTCGCGGAAGAGGTAGACCCACTTCTTCGTCATCGAAAGCCTCCTACTCCTGGTGGCACACAAAACCGCCCAAACTATAACGCCCGCATTCTTAAATGTCAAAGTATTGCGATGTCTGTGCAATGAGTAAACACGTGATATCTAGCGCAAGCTTCGTCCGAAGGTATAAAGCAAACCCAAGGGCGGGTCAGCCGGCGCTGCTGATCCGTCCGCTCGTCGTTTGAACATAAAGAGGAGAGGGGCATGCACGCTTGCCCCCCTGCACCTGTGCTGGGGGGCGCGGGGGGGGCGGGCCTCTCAGGCTAGATAAACGCGCTCATCCCGGTGATGGCGCGGCCGACGATCAGCGTGTTCATCTCGTGGGTGCCCTCGTAGGAGTAGAGCGCCTCGGCGTCGGCGAAGTGCTTGGCCACCTCGTGCTCGAGCAGGATCCCGTTGCCGCCGAGCAGGCCGCGGCCGATCGCAACGGTCTCACGCATCTTCTCGCCACAGAAGGCCTTGGCGAGCGAGGCCCGCTCGTGGCTCAGCTTGCCGTCGCGGGCGGCCAGCTGGCTCATACGCAGGCAGAGGGTCTGCATAGCGGTGACGTTGCCGAGCATCTGAACGAGGCCGCTCTGGACGAGCTGGAAGCCGGCGATCGGGCGCCCGAACTGAATGCGCTTGTTGGCGTAGTCGAGGGTGCGCTCGTAGGCGCCCATGGCGGTGCCGGTCATAGCCCAGGCGACGAAGGCGCGGGCCAGGGCCAGCTGGCGGGCCACGTCGCGGAATGCGTTGACCCCGGGCAGGCGGTTGGCCTCGGGGACGTGTACGTTCTCGAAGTGTAGGGTGGCGTTCTGGACCACGCGCAGGGCCGTCTTGCCCGCGAGCTTCTCGATGTGGTAGCCGGGGGTGCCCCGCTCGACCACGAAGGCCTTGACCTGGTTGTCGGCCAGGTCGCGCGCAAAGACGACGTTCAGGTCGGCTATGGGAGCGTTGCCGCACCACTTCTTCTCACCATTGAGCACCCAGCCGTGGTCATCGTGGCGGGCGGTGGCGAGCAGGCCGGCGGCCGTGGCCGAGCCGACCTCGGGCTCGGTGAGCGACCATGTGCCGATCTGTTCGAAGCGCTCCATCGCGGGCAGCCAGCGGCGCTTCTGCTCGTCGGAGCCGAACATCGAGATCGAGCCCATTGCCAGGCCCCAGTGGACGCCGAAGAACGTGTACATAGACGCGTCCACGCGCGCGAGCTCCATCGCCGCGATGCCGGTGAGGATGGGGCCGAGGCCGTCAATGCTGTATGGGTGCGTGCCGAAGGTGTCTTTGATCAGGCCCGCGAACGAGGGCACCAGCTCGTGCGGGAACTCGCCACGCTCCCAGTAGTCGCTAATCACGGGGCGGACCCGCAGCTCCATATAGGTGCGGATCATGCGCTGCATCGCGCGCTGCTCATCAGTCAGGGTGTCGAGAATATCATAGAAGTCACCATTGATCGGCGGCAGCTGCTTGGGGCGCCGTTTGCTGGTGATGCTCTTCAGAAGCAGCCCGATCTCCTGGGGGCTGACCCCGCTGAGCGAGCGCATCATCTCGGGGAGCCTGACCTGATGAAAGAGCCGGGAGAAGCCTGCGAAGGCGAGCGTGACGGGTGCCATGGGGTCCTCCATTGGTGACACGCCTCCGGCGACACCATTGTCGTCGGTTGGCGGGCTCTCGTCGCCCCGCCACAGGGCCCTCGCCGCAGCCTCGTCGCCACCGGGGATAGGAAAGCAGCCGCCTGCGGTATAACGGCGGTGCTAGGCATCCCGGTATAAAAGGGGAGTAGGGCACCAGGGCGACGAATAACGCGTCGCGTTAAGTGTGTTATATCACAATGAACGCGGCGTTGTCAATGGAGAACCCGTTTATCCCAGGTAACAATCCTACCCCTTGGGCGGCGCGCTGGCGCGCAGCTCGGCCGAGACCTCCGCGGGCAGCTGGTGCTCCCAGAGCCGGCCGCCCAGACGCTTGAGCTCGGCCACCAGGGCGTCGCGCTCTTCGGCGGGGACGACGGCGACGAGCGCGGCGCTGCCCGCCGCCAGGTCCTCGCCGATCTCGTAGAGGGCCTGGTCGGGGAAGCCGCTATCGCGCACCATACGGTGGGCGGCCTCGTCGGTGGCCTGCTCGGCCATAAAGGCCGGGGGCGTGCCCATCAAGCCGACAAAGGTATAGAGGAACCATGTCACCCCGCCCGCCACCGACGCCGCGATCTGCGCGATCTCTTGCCGCAGGTCGTGCGGCTCGCGCAGGCTGATTGTGCCGTCGCCGGCCTTCTGGACCACAGCGAAGTGGCCGTGGCGCTCGCCGATCTGCTGGTCCAGGGCCTCGAGGGCCGTGCGGGCCTGCTCGGCGCGGCCCATGCTGTCGAAGGTGTAGACCAGCAGGCGCATATCGTCGCTCATCGTATTCCCCTCCGGCGCTATCAAGGGCTCCGGCCTGTATCATACCAGACCCAGCGGCCAGGGTTGGCGTGAAACCCCGCACAGCGGACAATTGACTAGCGGAGTATGCCGATCCCCGGCCTATTTGCCGCCGCGCCATGATATAATTAGCCATTCAGTGTTTGGGCCTACTATACCTATGAGTGACGGTGAGCGCACCCTCCTGATCGTCGCCGACCCGGCCGGGCTTGCCGCCCTACGCACCTTTCTCGAGGCGGCTGTGTCCGAGCTCGGCGCCGCGCCCGCGGTGGTCGTCGACCTCCTCGTGGCCGTTAATGAGGCCGCCACCAATATTATGGTTCACGGCTACTGCGGGCGCCCCGGCCCGATCGAGGCTCGCGTGAGGCGGTCCGGAGCGGCCCTCGAGGTGCGGCTGCGCGACCGGGCGCCCCTCTTCGACCCGACAACCGTGCCGCCACCGCGCGCTGACCTCCACCCCGTCCTACGACCGCCCGGCGGGATGGGCGTCCAGATGGCCCGCCACTTCACCGACGAGCTGCGCTACAGGGTGACCCCCGACGGCGAGAATGAGCTGACCCTAGTGAAGGCCGGGCCGCCAATTGTCGCGTAGGCTGCCCTATGGTAGCTTTCGGCTATTGTCTGGAGAGCTGAGGAGGGCGCTGTGGAGCTTTCCGTCACGCAGGTGCAGGGGCAAGTCCCCGTGACCGTCTTCAAGATCAAGGGCCCGATCACGTCGAACGTCGAGCTCGAGGAGCAGGCCCAGGCCGCCTACGACGCGGGCGCCCGCAAGATCCTCCTGGATATGAGCGATGTGCCCTACATCGCCACCTATGGCCTGCGAGCCCTGCACTTCATCTTCACGCTGCTGCGCACCGACGCCCCCGAAGAGAGCGACGAGGCCATGCGCCAGGGCATCCGCGCCGGCACCTTCGTCTCACCCCACCTGAAGCTGCTCAAGCCCTCAAACCACGTGCTCGAGGCCCTGAAGGTGGCCGGCTACGATATGTTCCTCGAGATCCACCGTGACTACGGCAAAGCCCTCGCCTCCTTCTAGCCGCGCCGCGGCCCTCCTCGCCCGGGTCAGCCTCTTTGCCGACCTGCCGCCCGAGGAGCTATCCCGCCTCGCGGCGAGCCTGCGCCTGCTCGCCTACAGGGCGGAGACGCTGCTATTTGCCGAGGGGGACGCGGGCGACCGCATGTACGGCACGAAATAAGCAGTCCATACGCCCCCGGTTCACCCGGGGGCGCATATCTCGATTACTTCATCGTCGGCATGACGAATTCTGCACCAGTCTTGATGCCAGACGGCCAGCGCGTTGTGATCGTCTTGGTCTTGGTCCAGAACTTGATCGAATCCGTGCCGTGCTGGTTGAGGTCACCGAAGCTCGATGCCTTCCAGCCGCC
>JAAXUL010000167.1:0-3108 GCA_013336035.1 Chloroflexales bacterium | reverse complement strand
GATCTACAAGGCGCTCGGCACCCCCGACGAGCGCCTGCTGAACGTGCGCGGCCAGGGCGAGTTCATCGGCGAGATGAGCCTGCTCACCGGCGAGGGCAAGCGCACCGCCAGCGGCCGCGTCGAGCGCGAGACGGTCGTCCTCGAGCTGACCGCCGCCGACTTCGAGTACCTGGTGCGCAGCATGCCCTCCCTGGCCTACAGGATGCTGCAGGTGCTCAGCCGGCGCCTGCGCGACTCGCACGACCGCACGGTGCGCGACCTGCACGAGAAGAACGAGTACCTGGCCGCCGCCTACGCCGATCTGCAGGCCGCCCAGCACCAGATCGTTGCCCAGGAGACCCTGCTGCGCGAGCTGCGGGTGGCGCGCGGCATCCAGGAGAGCATGCTGCCGCAGGCTCTGCCGCGCCTCGCCGGGGCCGAGGTGGGGGCGCGCATGCTCTCGGCCCGCGAGGTGGGCGGCGACTTCTACGACTTCTTCCCCCTCGCCGATGGGCGCCTGGTGATCATGGTCGGCGACGTCGCGGGCAAGGGCGTGCCAGCGGCCCTCTTTATGGCCCTGGCCTGCACGCTGCTGCGCGCCGAGGCCGCGCGGGGCAGCTCGCCCGCCGCGGCCCTCGACCAGCTCAACCACCACATCCTCGCCCGGGGGGCCCGCGGGATGTTCATCACCGTGATCTACGCCATCCTCGACCCCGCGGCCGGCCGCCTGAGCTACGTGCGGGCCGGGCACGAGCCGCCCCTCGCGTGGGACAGCGCGGGGGCGCCGCTGCACCCCGGGTTCGGGCGCTCGCTGCCGCTTGGCCTCTTCCCCACGCCTGTGCTCGACGCCCAGATGATCGATCTGCCCCCTGGCGCGACCTTGCTGCTCTTCACCGACGGCATCACCGAGGCCCGCGACCTCGACGAGACGCTCTTTGGCTATGAGCGCCTGTCCGCCGCCGCCCGCTCCGCCCGCGCCCCGACGGCCCAGGGCCTCGCCGAGGCCCTGATCGATGCCGTGCAGGCCCACCAGGGCGCGGCCCCCCAGGCCGACGACCTGACCGTCGTCGCGGTGCGCCTGGCGGGGTAGCGGCCAATACCTTTATCGACCGGCGCTGCTGTTCCGGAACAGACTTTGCATTAGCACACGATGCGCCTGACGGCGCACCACCGCGAAGGAAAATCTGGGCATTTTCAGCGTAGCCCTGCCCTCTTTGGAGCCCCTGTTGCGCGGTAGCGACTCAATGGCATATAATCGGCAGACCGGGTGTCCGCTGCACGACACTGCCCACATCAAACGAGGTCTGTCATGTCTGGCCGCCCCCCCTCCCGTGTAGCTTCATCCCACGACAGCGCGGACGAGCATTTGCTCGCGCTGCTCTCGACACCTCTGCCAGAACCAGCGCTGCCCGCGCCCCCGTCGCGCCTTGGCGACCGGATCGACGCCGCGCTGCTGTGGGGAGGGTTTGGTGTTGGCCTTGCCGCCGTGCTTGTGCTAGGGGCGTGGCTAATCAATGGCCCCGTCTACGACAAGCTCTTCGCCCCACCTGCGCCTGTCCGCACCGAGCCCCGGATCGCCCTGTCAGTGCAGCCCGAGGTGGCGGCCCCTCTGACATTGGCGACCACCGTAGAAGAGGTCGCCGCCAATCCCCCCAAGGTAACCCCGCAGTCGCCGGCTCGCTCAGAGACGGCCACGGCCAGCCTCGACCGCGCGATCGCACTGTCTGAGATCGTCTCGCATTCACCTCGCTCGACGTTCGCAGAGGTGATGGCTCCGGAGCCGACGGCTGCGCCCGTCCCGGCGCCGGCGCTCCCCGTCTGGATCGAGATCCCGGCCATCAATGTCTACGCGCCGGTGATCGAGAGCGTGGTGTTCGACGGTACCTGGCAGAGCGCTGACTATGCGGCGGGCTACCTGAGTGGCACGGCGCTTCCGGGCGAGGAGGGCAACGTGGCGATCAGCGGCCACGCTGGCCTGCGGGGCGGCGTCTTCGCGCGGTTGGGCGAGCTGAGGCCGGGTGACGATATCTTTGTCGACACCGTCTCGGGGCGATTCCACTACCGCATGCGTGAGTCCCAAGTCGTCTGGCCGCAGCAGGTTGAGGTGCTGTTCCTCGGGCAGATGCCGACCCTGTCGCTACTGACGTGCACTAACCTCGACATGCAGCGCCTGATTGTCACGGCCGACTTTGTGATCAGCCAGGCCCACGTCTTGCCCTAGCCTGGGGTGCGGATGGCTACTGGCTGAGCCAGGCCTGCCACTCGTCCTTGAGGGCGACGAAGTCCTGGCTGTAGACCCCTTGATAGTCGGCGCTGCCTGGGTGGCCGTTGCCTGTCACGTAGAGCTCGTCGAAGCGCTGCCAGCCGCCTTTACGGTCAACCAGGAACTCGACGAAGCTGGCCCACTGGTAGTAGAGCGCATTCGCGCCACTGGTGTCGACGTCGAGGTAGCTGGTGCGTAGATCGTAGAAGACCCCGCCGGCGCGCTGGTCGCGGACGTAGTCGTGGAAGAGCTTGTAGTCGCCGCCGAGCCAGTACATTCCAGCGCCCCAGGTGGCAAGGCCCTCGACCAGGATCATGTCGGCGCCGCCGGTATGCCCCGCGTAGCGGTCGCTGGCCAGCTGGTGGATAAGCTCGTGTGCCAGGATGGACACCGCCCGGTCACGCCCGATGCTCTCGCAGGTGAAGACCTGGACGGTGCGAATCTCGTGGTCGGCGAAGCCGCTCAGGCGGCAGCCCGGGTCGTCCATGACGACGACGGTAAAGGGCGGCGAGGCGGGGTCGCGCTGGGGCCGCCGAACCGGATCGGCAAAGCGTGCGCCGACATAGTCGAGGGCCTGGTCGATCTCGGCCTTGAGCTCCGCGCGCTGGGCCGCATAGAGGCCCTCGCTTACTACCAGGCGGTACTGGCCCTCAGGCATCATGTCCGCCACGAGCCCGGTGGGCGTGGCGCGCAGCCGGGGCTCGACCTGCTCGGGGCGACGCGCGTTATCGACCTGCTGGGCTGTGGCGACAGCGCTGGCGACCATGGTGACGCAACGTGGGCTCGCTGGCTGGCCGATGTGGCATGGGCCGCCGGGCACCTTCGGGAGAGGGCGCGCTGCGGCAACGAAGTGCCCCTTTGGCTGT
>JAAXUL010001596.1 GCA_013336035.1 Chloroflexales bacterium | reverse complement strand
CGCTCTTCCGATCTCCGCAAGCAGATCGTGATCAGGGCCGAGTTTGCCGACGCCGACACCCCCGCCCTGATGGACGACGACCGCGTCGGCCAGGTGCTGCTCAACCTGCTGCACAACGCCGTAAAATTCACCTCGGCCGGGGGCGCCGTGGTTGTCCGCACGGCCCTGATCCACACGCGCGAGGGCGAGGGCGGGCCCCAGGCGACCGTCCCCTGGCTCCAGGTGAGCATCAGCGACACGGGCATCGGCATCCCGGCCCAGGACCTGCCGCGCATCTTCGAGCGCTTCTACAAGGTCGACCGCTCGCGCACGCGCAACGCCGGCGGCACAGGCCTGGGGCTTGCGATCACCAAGCACCTGGTCGAGGGCCACGGCGGGCGTCTCTGGGCGGACAGCGTCGAGGGGCGGGGGAGCACCTTCAGCTTCACGCTGCCCGTGGCGTAGGGCGCCTACCCGGCGCGCTTGATCACAACCATAGTGATATCGTCGGCCTGGCTCTGGCCGCCGGCAAAGGCGGTGACGGCCGACAGCACCGCGTTGATGATCTCGTCGGGGCTGCGGTGGTGATTGGCCCGCAGCAGGGCGGCCAGGCGCTCGTCGCCGAACAGCTCGCGGGCCGGGTTCATCGACTCGGTGACCCCATCGGTGTAGAGGAGCACTACGTCGCCGATGCCGAGGGTGAGGCTGTGCTGCTCGAACTTGGGCTCGGGCACAATGCCAAGCACGATGCCCTGGGCGCGCATCGGGCGCACCTCGCCGGCCGCCGCGTCCCAGTGGAGCGGGTAATTGTGGCCGCCGTTGGCGAAGGTCACCAGGCCGGTGCGGGTCTCGAGCACGGCGTAGAAGCAGGTGACAAAGAGGCCCGAGCGCGAGTCGGCCAGGATGAGCCGGTTGGCGCGCAGGAGCACCTCGGCGGGCTGGCGCCCGTCGATGGCGGTGGCCCGCAGCAGGGTGCGCGAGAGCGCCATGAAGAGGGCCGCGGGCACGCCCTTGTCGGTGACATCGGCGATGACCACGCCCAGGCGCTGGGCCGCCGAGAGGTCGGGCATCTCGGGGGCGCCGAGGCGCGTGCCGCCGCGGAAGACGACCGAGGTCGCGCGCGAGCCGTCGGCGGGCGCGGGGGCGGGCTGGCCCGGGGCCGGCGGCAGCTCGATGAAGTCGTAGAAGTCGCCGCCCACCTGGCGCGCGGCCCGGTAGTAGGCCTCGATCTGGTAGCCGGGCACGACGGGGCAGCAGTTGGGCAGAAAGCTGGCCTGGATCTCGCGGGCCAGGTCCAGCTCTTGCTCGAGCTTCTCGCGGGCCAGGGCCTCCTGGTGCAGGCGCTCGCGCTCGAGGGTCTGGACCAGCAGGTTGGCCAGGATGCCAAAGAGCTGGGCCTCGTCGTCGAGGAACTGGCGGGGGTTATGGGTGCTGACCATGAGCGTGCCGACGGGGGCGCCGCCCAGCTCGACGGCGAGGCCCATGTGGCCGCGGAAGCCCTGGCGGGCCAGGAGCGGGGGCAGCTCGCTGAGGGCCTCGGCGGCGAGGTCGGCGGCCCGCTCGGGCAGGTACCAGAGGTGGGGGCTAGCCTGGTCGAGGGGCATGGGCCAGGCCGAGTCGGCGGGCAGGTGCCAGATC
>JAAXUL010001595.1 GCA_013336035.1 Chloroflexales bacterium | reverse complement strand
GGTCGACTTGCTGCCGGGAATGATCAGTTTGTTTCCCCGGAGAGCAATGCCCTCCCGGTCTATAAAGGCATCCAAGCCCCAAAAGCGTTCGCAGTCTTCGAGTATGGCACCCACGGTGTCAGTGGCGGCAAGCTGCCAGAGCCAGTGGCGTGGGCGCTACCCGAATACGGCTTTCAGCCGGTCTGGGACCTGGATCGCGCGGCCGACCTTACAGATCACCTCGTCACGGCTTTCCTCCTGGACGTGCTGAAGGGTGACGCCATCACCGTCGAGGGCGGCTACCTTGGCGTCGGGGGTGGCACTGTGTTCACCACGAGCGGGGAGCCGGCGGCCTCGCAGGCGGCGCGCAGCCGGTCGAGGCCGCGCTCGAGGGCGGCGGCGCCGGCCAGGGCGTAGGGATGCTCTGGCCGCTCGGCCGCGAGGCCCTGCAGGGCGGCCAGCGGCTCGGCGGCCTCGCCCAGCAGGTCGATGCAGCCCGAGGACCAGTGGGTGGCCCCGTGACCTTTGGCCAGCACCAGCACCCGCTCGCCCCGCTCGATCCGGCCCAGGGCGGCCATCAGGCCCGCCACGCCCGCGCCGATGACGATAGTGTCGTTAGAGAGAGAAGTGCTCATATGTGCCCGTCCAGGGGCGTGGCTGGGGGCGCAGTCAAGCTACGCCCGCACGCTCACGCCTTCACATAGTCGGTCGCCACGGCCGAGTTATCAGTCACGAGGCCGCCGCCCTGCTCGGCGATGGGCCGCAGGCGCTGGGCGCCCAGCAGGCCGACGTAGATCAGCTCGTCGAGACGGGCCTGGCGCAGCTGATCGCCCCAGAGCACCGGCGTCAGCCCCTTCCAGCGCTCCTGGAGGAAGTGCAGCAGCGCGGCGTTGGTGTTGGCGTTGCTCACCCCGTCGGAGGCCCGCTGCTCGAAGAGCAGGGCCGCCGTGCGGTAGATACACCAGCCGCCCTGGCACGGCCCCATGCCCATGCGCACATCGCGCCTGATGTCGTCGAGGTTGCTGGCGCCGCTCTCGATCGCGGCCAGCACCCGGTCGCGGGTCGCCAGCTCGCACTCGCAGATCAGGTCGCCCTGAGCGTGCTCGCGCTCGACATCGGCCAGATGCTTGCCGAGGTAGTAGAGCTCCGAGTCCAGGCTGTGGACGTGCTGCTCGCCGAACGGCGAGCTCAGGCCGTTGATCCGGGCCCCGCCCTTCCCGCCGGGCTCGTGGCGCGGGTAGCTCGCGGCCGATCCGGCGAGGGGGTACCCGTGCGAGCGGTGCTCGGTCTTCGGCACGGGCAGGGCCTCGTCGGCGGTGCGGCAGGGCTTTGTGTTGCCGAGGCCCCGCGCCAGCTCGTTCACCGACTCCTCGGCCATAAGCCTGTAGGTGGTCCACTTGCCGCCGACGATCGAGAAGATGCCCTGCACGCCGTCGCGCTGCTCGTGGTCGAGCAGCTTGTAGGTGCGGGGGATATCGCGGTCGCTGGCGGCGTCTTTGTCTTTGTAGAGTGGGCGCACGCCGGCCCAGGCCCGCAGGGCCCGGTGGCGGCTGAAGCCCGGCACCAGCTTCTCGCCCTCGTCGAGCATGAGCTGGATCTCCTCGGGCTCGATGCCGAACACGTCGGGGTCGGGCACGTG
>JAAXUL010000813.1 GCA_013336035.1 Chloroflexales bacterium | reverse complement strand
CGATCTGCTGGCGCGGCACCGCTACGCCGTCAACCTCTTCGCCCCCGGCGAGTCGAAGATCGCGGCCCAGCGCGACCTGAGCATCCCCCAGACCAGCGGCGCCCAGAGCACCGTCGCGCGCGAGCGGGACGGCCGCCAGGAGTTCTGGCGCTGGGTGGCGCTGGCCGCCCTGGTCGTGCTGCTGATCGAATGGCTCGTCTACCAGCGCAACGGCCTGGCCTACCTGCGCGAGCGCTGGCGCCAGCGCGGCAGGCCCGCGGCGAAGCCGCGGTGAGAAGGCGGCAGTAATTGGAAGGGCCAGCGACGTGCTAGGAGAGGCCTGTGAGCGTCTATAACCCCATGGACTCCGACTTCGCATTTACCCTCGGCATCGAGGAGGAGTACCAGATCATCGACCCGGAGACCCGGGAGCTGCGCTCGTACATCACGCAGATCCTCGAGCCGGGCCGAACGATCCTGCGCGAGCAGATCAAGCCCGAAATGCACCAGAGCATCGTCGAGGTCGGCACCCGCCCCTGCCGCACGATCACCGAGGCCCGGGCCGAGATCAAGCATCTGCGCGGCACGATCGCGGGCCTCGCCGCCCGCCACAACCTGAAGATCGCCGCCGCCGGCACCCACCCCTTCTCCTCGTGGATGACCCAGGAGATCTTCGACCACGAGCGCTACCACGCCGTCGTCGGCGAGATGCAGGACGCGGCGCTCCAGCTGCTGATCTTCGGCATGCACTGCCACGTCGGCATGCCGAACAATGAGGTGGCGATCGAGCTGATGAACGTGGCTCGCTATCTTGGGCCGCACCTGCTAGCGCTCTCGACCTCGTCGCCATTCTGGATGGGGCGCAACACCGGCTTCAAGTCATACCGCAGCGTAGTCTTCAGCGGCTTCCCGCGCACCGGCACGCCGCCGAGCTTCAACTCGGCCGGCGAGTTCGAGCGCTACATCCAGCTGCTGATCAGCACCGGCTGCATCGACAACGGCAAGAAGATCTGGTGGGACCTGCGGCCCCACCCCTTCTTCGGCACGCTCGAGTTCCGCGTCTGCGATATCGCCACCAGGGCCGAAGAGTGCCTGGCCCTGGCTGCAACAATGCAGGCTCTAATCGTTAAGTTCTATATGATGTTCGAGCAGAACACCACCTTCCGCGTGTACCGGCGGGCCCTGATCAACGAGAACAAGTGGCGCGCCCAGCGCTATGGTCTCGACAGCAAGCTAATCGACTTCGGCAAGCGCAGCGAGGTCGAGACCAAGGCCCTCGTCCACGAGATCGTCAGCCTGGTTGACGACGTGGTCGATATGCTCGGCTCGCGCAAAGAGGTGGAGTATCTGCTGAAGATCGCCGACGAGGGCAGCAGCGCCGACCGCCAGCTGCGCGTCTTTGCCGAGACCGGCGACCTCAGGGCCGTGGTCGACAACCTGATCGCCGAGACCATGGAGGGCGTCGAACTGCTTGAGCACCACGTCTGACCCGCGCACGACAACAAGTGCTATACTTCCCCCCAGGCCACTTCAAGGGAGGCAGGGATGCATTTCGCACTCACCGACGAGCAAGAGCTGATACGACGCACGGTCCGCGAGTTCGCCGAGAAAGAGATCGCACCACGGGCCCGCCACGTCGACGAGACGGGCGAGTTCCCCACCGAGACGTTCGCCAAAATGGGCCAGCTTGGCCTGATGGGGCTGCCCTTCCCCGAAGAGTACGGCGGCGCGGGGGCCGACAGCATCAGCACCGCGATTGCCATCGAGGAGGTCGCCCGGGTCTGCGGCTCGACCGCGATCGCCTACGCCGCCCATATGGGCCTCGGCTCGGCGCCGATCGCGATGTTCGGCAACAGCGAGCAGAAGCGCCGCTTCCTGGGCCCCGCCGCCCGCGGCGAGTACCTAGGCGCCTTTGGCCTGACCGAGCCCCACGCGGGCTCGGACGCGGGGGCCACCCGCACGACCGCCACCCTCGAGGGCAACGAGTGGGTGGTCAACGGCCAGAAGATGTGGATCACCAACGCCCCCGTCGCCGGCCACCTGATCGTCACCGCCGTCACCGACCGCGACCGGGGCAAGAAGGGTATCTCGTCGATCATTATCCCCGGCGGCGTGAAGGGCCTCAGCTTCGGCAAGCCCGAGCTGAAGATGGGCCTGCGCGGCTCGGTCACCACCGCCGTGATGCTCGAGAGCGTGCGCGTCCCGAAGGAGAACCTGCTCGGCGAGCGCGGCAAGGGCTTTGTCCAGTTCCTGCAGGTGCTCGACGGGGGACGCGTCGGCATCGCCGCGATGTCGATCGGCCTGGCCCAGGGTGCCTACGAGGCCGCCGTCCACTACGCCCGCGAGCGCGAGGCCTTCGGCAAGCCGATCGGCGCCCACCAGTCGGTCGCCAATATGATCGCCGACATGGATGTCGCCCTCGAGACGGCCCGCCTCTATGTCTACAAGGCCGCCTGGCTCAAGGACCAGGGCAAGCCCTACAGCCGCGAGGCCGCCATCGCCAAGCTCTACGCCTCCGAGGTCTCGGAGAAGGTCTGCCGCGACACCATCCAGGTTTTCGGCGGCTACGGCTACAGCCAGGAGTTCCCGGTCGAGCGCATGTACCGCGACACCCGCCTGCTCACTATCGGCGAGGGCACCAGCGAGATCCTGCGCGGCGTGATCGCGCAGTCGGTGCTCGGGATTCGCTAGCCTGAGGCTACCAGGGAGGGCCCGGCCCTCCCTTTCATAACCTATGCCCGTCACCACTGCAACGCTCCTCAACTGGCTTCGCCACGCCGCCGCGCTCATCCACGAGCAGCGCGAGTATCTGACCGAGCTCGACGCGGCGATCGGGGATGCCGACCACGGGGCCAACCTCGACCGCGGCTTCTCTGCCGTGGTCGAGGCGTTGCCCGTCAACCCCGAGGCCGACGCGGGCGCTGTGCTCAAGAGCGCCGGGATGCGCCTGATCTCGACGGTCGGCGGGGCCAGCGGGCCGCTCTACGGCACCGCCTTCCGGCGCGCCGGCAAGCTGATCGAGGGCTACCACGCCCTGAGCAGTCACGATCTTCTGGCCGTCCTGCGGGCGTTCCTCGAGGCCATCACGGCGATGGGCAAGGCCGAGCCCGGCGATAAGACGATGGTGGACGCTCTGTCCCCCGCCGTGGCCGCCCTCGAGCAGGCCCTCGCCGCCGAGATCGCCCTCGACGAGGCCCTGCGCCGGGCCGCCGACGCCGCCCACGCCGGGGCCCTCGCCACCGTGCCCCTGGTCGCCCACCGCGGGCGCGCCTCGTACCTCGGCGAGCGCTCGGCCGGCCACCAGGACCCAGGCGCCACCTCCGCCGCCCTGATCGTCCGCGCCCTCGCCGATGTGGTCTGAGCACCTGAGCGGCGATGCGCGCGCCCAGCTAAGGCAGAGTCTATGCCTGACAGAACCCTCTATGGCATTGCCGCCGCCCCCGGCATCGCCATCGGTCCGGCCCTGGTCTACACGCTCTCGGGCGAGGCGCCCACCACGACCGCTGACCCCGCCGCCGAGCAGGGCCACCTCGCCGCGGGCCTCGCCCGGGCCGACGCCGCCCTCGCCGCCCACGAGGCGGCCCTGCGCGCCGACGACAAGGCCGACGAGGCCGAGATCTTCGCCGCCCATCGCATGATCCTCACCGACCCCTCGCTCTACGAGGCTGCCGCAGCCCTGATCGTCGCCGGCCGGGCCTCGGCCGAGGAGGCGATCCGGCTCGCAGCCGAGGCCCAGGCCGAGGATCTCGAGGCGCTCGGCGACGAGTACCTCAGCGCCCGCGCCGTCGACCTGCGCGATGTCGCCGCCCAGGTGCGCCGCGCCCTCACCGGCGAGCAGAGCCTCGGCGAGCGCCTGGCAGGCCCCGCCATCGTCATCGCCCACGACCTTGGCCCCTCTGACCTGATGAGCGTCCCCCGCGAGCGCCTGCTCGGCTTCGCCCTCGCCGCCGGCGGCCTTACCGCCCACTCCTCTATTCTCGCCCGCGGCCTCGGCATCCCCGCCGTCGTCGGGCTCGGCGAGGCCCTGCTCGCCGCCGCGTCGACCGGCGCCGTCCTCGCCCTTGACGGTGCCGCCGGCAGCCTGGCCATCGACC